>JBDNIR010000551.1:0-2925 GCA_041688195.1 Marinobacter sp. | reverse complement strand
TCGCTACATCATGGTCCGCACCATCGTCTTACTGCTGGTGCTAGCGTTTTTCACCGCCCAAGGCGCTCAACAAGGCGACGTCATCCTTGCTGCCAACGCCGTGTTAATCACCTTTTTGCTTATCATTTCCAACGGTCTTGATGGCTTCGCCAACGCTGCCGAAGCCTTGGTTGGAGAAGCGATAGGCCAACAAAACCGCAGCCAGTTTCGCCTGGTCTGTCACACCGCCCTGCGCTGGTCCCTCTGGGGCACCTGCGTTTTCACGATTCTTTTCGTCTTGGCTGGTCATACCCTGATAGGACTGTTAACCAGTATCGAGGAGGTCAACGCAGCCGCCCGGCTTTATTTGCCCTGGCTCTGGATGTTACCCATGGCCGCAGTATGGGGATTTCTGCTTGATGGCATTTTCATCGGGGCCACCCGAACCCGCGAAATGCAAAACACCATGCTGTTCTCAACATTCATCGTATTTCTGCCGGTGTGGTGGCTAACCACGCCCTGGGGCAACCACGGGCTCTGGTTCGCCCTCATAGCTCTGATGCTGGCCCGCGCAGCCAGCATGGGTTGGCTATTCAGAAAGCACTGGAAGCATGACACCTGGTTCATATAGATTGCGATGCCCAAGCAGCCACCAAAATCTCAACTACACTGATTAGAAATGGCACGCATTGCGGGGTAGCCAGCCCGTTGCAGCCTTATGACTATTGATTGCTGAGGATAGCGGGAGGCGCCTTGCGACCCTATTCAGTGCATACATTGGCAACTCCTGACATGACACCAGCGGCTGTATTGAACATTATTGATCAAGCTCGCCGGCAAGAGGCACGTTCGGGGCAATTTCTGCGGCATATGTGGACCCGGGCGGCTAGCTTGCCTGACAGCATTACCGTGGAAGGCTACCAACCTGCGACGAGCTTGTTCCAGTTTGCTATTGAGTACATCGAAATGGCGCCCCGCCTGATTGAGTGTGTGGATGCGTGTGCCCGACAGGCAGGAAAGAGCGCCCTGTTTTCCCCCTTCATCAAGGCGGCTACCCGCTATTTTACTCAGCCATCCGTGCTATTGGCCCAATATGACGGGTTGGACGGGTTGCTGATTAAAGCCTATCTCTGCCACCGCTTGATGGAAGAGATGTATGAGAACAACCGGTCTATCCGGAGCAGTCAGCTCGTAGACATCGAGGCCACCCAGGCCAACCTTCTGGCGCACCAGCTAATCGGAGAGCCTTTCGCCAACGAACTCGACCAGTCAATTACGATTACCATGCTGCAAATCGCCGGATCGCCAGATTATTACGAACTAAATCTTGATCCTTTCGTGCATCAGGTAAAGCACGTTGCCTGGGACTGGATGCGGGAATATTGGGAAAATTTGCTGATCAGAAACCATATTCACTTTATGCTGGGCCCCAGAATCTGACATCTCGCACCTTCACAAAGGTGCCATTTACGAGCGGCAAAACATTTTAAAATTGCCAGCTGCTGATTTTCCGGGTAACACTGGACAAAATTTGTGGACTAATTGATGTTTACACGCGATTTTCTGAGGCGAATTTCCGTCAGATTATTAACCTCAGCTGCAATGCTTGGACCGCTACCGGCGCTCGCTGGCTCGGCAACCCTGACGTTTATCGATACGTCCGGCAAACCTCTCCAGGACGTCATCATCTTGGTTGATGATGGCAGCGAACCGGTGCCGAAGCCGGCAGAGATGGTCCAGCAACACCGGGCTTTCCAACCCGACATCCTGATAGTCAACAAAGGGTCCTCAGTAAATTTCCCTAACCGGGACAATACTCAGCACCATGTGTTTTCGTTCTCCGCCCCTAAACCCTTCAATATCGCGTTGTACGCTGACCAACCCGAGGCGCCCATTACGTTCGAGAAGGCTGGCATCGTCGATACAGGCTCTGGGCGCCGATGGCGAGCTTCACCTCAAGGTCTGGCATCCGAGGCTGAAGGACACCAGCGTCGCTTTGAGCAAGACACTGCAGGGCCCGCTGCCCATCCGGCAAACCCTGACACTGGATGTCATGCCCGAGGCGGCGCCCGAGCAGAATGGCCTGGAAGGCCTGCAAAGACGCTTTCGTGATCTGTGATAAACACACCGTTCGCCAAACCCGGCTTTCGAGGTCGCCTGATGTTAGCAATGCTGACGGTGGTGGTTATCACCAGTGTCAGCATCGCCGGCGTCATGCTGGTGTATCTGTTTGAGGAAGAAAAGACCCGGGCCACCCGACAACTTGATGTCGCCGGCAGCATTGCCAGGGAAGTTATTGACCGCCGTAAAGAGCTGCTGATCTCAAACCTCCGGGTGATCGTTGAGGACTTCGGCTTCAAGTCTGCCATTGCCAGCCGTGACACGCCTACCATCACCAGCGCGCTGGCAAATCACACGGCTCGGGCCAGCACCAACCTCGCAATGCTGGCCGATAACAATGGTGACCTGATCGCCAACCTCCAGGGCCTCGAAAACGGCTCTCAGATGCCCTTCCAAATGGTACTGTCCGCCGCCCGGGAGCGCGGCTTCGCCTCCGAAATCGTCAGTTGGCAAGAGCGTGCGTACCAGGTACTGATTGTTCCAATTCAGGGCCCCGGGCTCCGTGCCTGGCTGGCCGCCGGATTTCCCCTTGACAGTGAATTCGCTGAATTCATCGGTGGCCTGACCGGCACCGATGTGGTGTTCAAGCACAGCGATGGAAGCCAGGCAATGATCCTTGCCGGCAGCTTGCCCGTCGAAGCCATGGAGACAGACTTTCTTGATCAGTTCGACACGATGAAAGACACCGACCTGATGGAAAACAGACGTTACTTCGTGAAATCTGTGACGCTCAGAGATGAGCCAGACTCAACAATCACCGCGCTGCTGCTCAGCGACCGTGCAACCGCCCTCGCAACGTATTATCAGCTCGCCTTTGATATGGCC
>JBDNIR010000134.1:0-2473 GCA_041688195.1 Marinobacter sp. | reverse complement strand
CTGGATAAACCCTCTGAAGGGCTGATCCTGCTGAACAACGACGGCGATATCGTGAATAAAATCCTGCGGGCCGGCAACGCCCACGAGAAGCAATATGTGGTAACGGTCGACAAGGCGTTTGATGAGGCTTTCTTGCGTGCTATGGCGGCAGGAGTGCCGATTCTGGATACCATTACCGCGCCCTGTAAAATTGCGCGCACGTCGGATGCGACGTTCAAGATTACCCTGACCCAGGGGTTGAACAGGCAAATACGCAGAATGGCGGAGTATCTCGAATATAACGTGGTGAAGCTCAAGCGTGTGCGGGTGATGAATATCGAGCTGGCGGGGCTTAAAGCCGGTCAGTGGCGGGAACTGAGTTCACAGGAAATGGCGGTGATTGATGAAATGGTAGCCAGTTCCAGTAAAACAGAGGAAGCAAGCGCCTTGGGCAGACGCCGATCATCTAAGCTGAAACCAGCTGACTAGCCGACCGCCGTCAGGTCGATGACATACCAAAGAACGCAGGAAAGATCAGGATAGCGATCAGCACCAAAATCTGCAGCAGTATGAACGGCGTGACACCCCGGTAAATATCGGTGGTTTTGACCTCAGGCGGTGATACCCCTTTCAGGTAAAACAGACTGAACCCGAACGGCGGCGTCAGGAAGCTGGTCTGCAGGTTCATCGCGATCAGGATGGCAAACCAGAGCATGTTGATGCCCATCAGTTCAGCGATCGGGGCCAGAATCGGCACAATGATGAATGAAATCTCGACGAAGTCGATGAAGAAACCCAGCACCAGAATGATGATCATGGTGAGGATCAGGAAACCCCACTTCTCACCGGGCAGTTGCAGCATCCATTCCTCCAGCAGGTAGTCACCCCCGGTGTAGCTGAACACCATGGAGAAGGCGGTGGCACCCACCAGAATGGCGAATACCATGGCCGTTACCTTGACGGTGTCCCGGGAACTTTCCCACATCATCTTCCAGGAAAACTGGCGATAGGCGACGGCCAGCACCAGCGCGCCGATTGCCCCCAGAGCAGAGGATTCCGTGGGGGTTGCAATCCCGGTAAAGATGGAACCCAGCACCACGACAATCAATGCCAGCGGCGGGATGATGGCGATCAGGGCTTTGCCGATTTCCTGTGCCCGGGTGTCGTCGTTATCCCGCGGCATGGCAGGTGCCAATCCGGGTGATCTCCAGCTGACGAACAGAATATAGCCGACGTATAGCCCGACAAGTACTACGCCCGGAATCACCGCTGCCTTGAACAGATCACCCACAGGCAGGCCGAGTACATCACCGAGGATAATAAGAATGATGGATGGGGGGACAATTTGCCCCAGCGTGCCTGACGCACAGATAGTGCCGCAGGCAAGCTTTTTGTCATAGCCATTGGCGAGCATGACGGGCAGCGAAATCAGACCCATGGCCACAACACTGGCACCTACCACACCGGTAGAGGCGGCCAGTAGTGCGCCGACTACGATAGTGGAGATTGCCAGACCGCCGGGCAGCCCGCCAAACAGGCGTCCCATGGCTTCCAGCAGCTGTTCCGCCAATCGGGTGCGTTGCAGCACAATGCCCATGTAAATGAATAATGGTATCGCCATCAATACCGTGTTCTGCATGATGCTCATGATGCGGAATGGCATGAAGGCAAACAGTTGAGGGCCTTCTGCGATCAAGCCGAAGATCAGGGCGACGCCGCCGAAGGTAAATGCAACAGGGAAGCCCCACAACAGCATGAAGAGGCAGACCACAAACATTATCATGCCGATCATGCCAGGCCTCCTGCGCCGGTTTGGCCTTCGTAGGTGGATTCTTTAGCAAGTACTCTGAGAGCGAAGGTCGCCATACCGAGGCTGGCGACGGCGACGAAGAACGATGAAAACGGAATCAGCCCCTTGACGATAAAACGGTAGGGCAGGCCGCCCGGATCACCGCTGCCTTCACCCATACGATAAGCATCAAGCATGTAGTCCCAACCCAGCCAGGCGATCAGGGCGGCAATAGGAAGTGCAAAAAGGAGTGCGCCAACAAGATTGATCCAGGCCTTGAAGGTTTCGCTTCGGCCGGCATACCATATGTCCACCCGCACGTGGCCATCCGTTCTCATGGCATAGGGAATACCCATCAGAAAGACGAAGGAGTAAAGGTGCCACTCCATTTCCTGCATGCCAATGGATACTTCGTCAAAGGCATAGCGGGCAACCACATCGTAGAAAACGTTAAGCATCATCAGGATAAAAGCTACGCTTGCGACCCAGCCGCACGCTTTTGATATGGCTCCCAGCCCGTTATCCACAGCAATCAACCAACGCATTATATGTCCTCTTGCCGAAGCGGAACTCCGGACCGGTCGGGATTGAATAAGAGCCTTTGAAAAGCACCCGGATAGTTTATCCAAACTACGAAGGCTTTTCACAAACTCCTGATAAAAGAATGCCGGAGCTTCTTGCGAGGCCCCGGCATCTGTCCATTGG
>JBDNIR010000133.1:0-3272 GCA_041688195.1 Marinobacter sp. | reverse complement strand
GATCAGGATGTTGCAACCTATCTCATCAAGGGACTGAAAGAGTCCGATTTCGTGGTGGATCACGCGGCTGACGGCAAAGATGGCCTGATGATGGCCGCCAGTGAAGAATACGACATCATGATTGTAGACCGCATGCTTCCGGGCATGGACGGCCTGGCAATCATCAAAACTGTCAGAGCCACCGGTAACCAGGTTCCCGTGATCATCCTAAGCGCCCTGGGCGATGTGGACGACCGTGTAGAAGGCCTGCGCGGTGGCGGTGATGACTATCTGACCAAGCCCTTCTCGTTTACCGAGCTGCTGGCGCGTATCGAATCGCTGGTGCGTCGAAACCGCCAGACGGCGGAAACCGAGACGGTACTGAAAGTGGCGGATCTGGAAATGGACCTGCTTGCCCGCACGGTCAAACGTG
Source organism: Marinobacter sp. (assembly GCA_041688195.1). Taxonomy (GTDB): domain Bacteria; phylum Pseudomonadota; class Gammaproteobacteria; order Pseudomonadales; family Oleiphilaceae; genus Marinobacter. The sequence continues at coordinate 2,860 of JBDNIR010000133.1, read as the reverse complement.
CCGGTTATAACATTGATGTCCAGCCCCGGGAGTTTCGTCTGCTTGAATATCTCATGCGCAATGCCGGGCAGGTGGTGACCAGAACCATGCTGCTGGAAAAAGTATGGGACTATCATTTTGATCCCCAGACCAATGTGATTGATGTTCACATCAGCCGTCTGCGTGCAAAAATTGATAAGGAATTCGAGACGCCGCTACTGCAAACTATCCGGGGCGCTGGGTACATGTTGCGTGAAACTGCTTAGCCAGCTAAAGACGTCATCCTTTCAGCTTGCTCTGCTGTACATGGTGGTGTTCGCCACATCAGTATTTCTGCTGTTGGCGTTCATCTATTGGCGTACAGCCGGTTTTATGACCGCCCAGACGGACGAAACCATCGAGGCGGAGATTGCGGGCCTTGCAGAGCAGTATCGCGGGCGAGGCATAAACGGCCTGATCACAGTGATCAGGGAACGCGTCGCCCGTGACCCCAATGCAAAATCCATCTACCTGTTCACCACCGATGACTACCTCAAGTTGGCGGGCAATATTGCCACCTGGCCGAAAGAAGCGCAGTCCCAAAGCGGCTGGATAAATTTTACGCTGGACGATAGCGTTGGGTGGATGGGCCCGAAGCGGATAGCCCGCGCCAGGATTTTTGAGGTGCAGGGAGGTTTGCGGCTGCTTGTAGGGCGGGATGTCGACGACCTTACAACACTAAAGCGGCTGATCGAAGCCGCCATTAACTGGGGGATGGGCATCACGCTCGCCTTGGCTTTGCTCGGTGGCTACATGATGAGCCGGAGCACTACCCGCCGTATCGAAGTTATCAATAATACCTCCCACAAGATCATGACTGGCCACTTGTCGCTACGAATTCCGACCCGTGGGACTGATGATGATTTTGACCAGTTGGCAGAAAACCTGAACCAGATGCTGGACCGGATCGTCTATCTGATGGAAGGTATTCGCCATGTCTCGGACAGTATCGCCCATGACCTTCGCACTCCCCTTACCCGTTTGCGGAACCAGCTCGAAAATACGCTGATGTCGGTGGATAACGACGAGGCTCGGGAGCAGGCCGGTCGTGCCGTGGCCGAGGCTGATCAGCTGTTGGCGACCTTTAACGCGTTACTTCGAATTGCCCGCCTGGAGACCCGGGGGAATGCCGCTGATATGACGCAGGTTTCTCTGGGGCTGTTGGTCAACGATGCCTGTGAGCTCTATGAGGCAGTGGCCGAGGACAAGCAGCAGAAGTTCCAGCACAATGTTGACGATCAGGTGATGATCGACGGTGACCGTGACCTGTTGTTCCAGATGGTCAGCAATCTGATCGACAATGCTATCAAATACACCCCGGAGCAGGGCGGAATCTCAGTTGCGGTGAGAATGGACGGCAATGAAGCAGTGTTTGAAGTCAGCGACAGCGGCATTGGTATACCGGATGAAGAGAAAGAACAGGTGTTCCAGCGTTTTTACCGGGTGGGTAAAAGCCGGTCACTGCCCGGTAACGGATTAGGGTTGAGCCTGGTGAGCGCCGTTGCTGAAATCCATCAGGGTCGCATTGTGCTCACCGATAGCCACCCCGGGGCTGAGAGCCCGGGGCTTACAGTACAGATTCTAATGCCGGCCTACCGTCCCGATAACAAACGCATAAAAGCGACTGCAGCCAAAGCGGCTGATGCTAACGAGGACAACAGCGATGCCTCGCCAGCAGGAAGCTCGCCGAGTTAGGCGGATTTTCCACGCTTGAGGATGGGACCAAGTATGCGTTCTGCCCGGGTCTCAACCGATTGCAGCAAAGCTTCAACACTCGACTTCCGGCGCTCAAAGCGCACTTGCAAGCTATCCCATTCGCCTTCCAGATGCTTTTGCTCAGCCATCACAAAGGCCGCCAGATTGTGACGGTTTACCTTGCCGGTGATGCCGAACTGGTCGAGGGTGTAGCCGAGCCTGTCCAGTCCATTCAAAGCAGTATTCATCAGTTTTTTAGTGTTCATGGTCAGTACCTTGGAGCGGTCAGAAAGAGTTAAGCGGCTCAGTATTTTCACGTTATCGCTAAATTCTAGAATGGACAACCTAAACCGTGATCGCCGGCGTTTTTCTCAGGCAGTCTGTCCGAACGGTAATCGCCCCGCCACATGGTAGTAATTCGTGGTGTGGATAATAGATCCTGAAAGAAAAAAGCGAGTGTTAACGGTTTCCAGTCACCGAAGTGGCGGTCAATTCGAAGATACTTGCTTAACCCTCCAGCACAGCGCTAGCCTTACCCCGCATTTGCGGGGTTTTTTTTGCCCGCTTTTTTTCACTGAAGGACACTAACCAAACCATGGCCGATGCATCCCAGAGCCCTAAAGGACGTGCGCGCTACATCACACCGGACGGTGAGCAAGCGTTGCGTAAAGAGCTGACGTACCTTTGGAAGGAAAAGCGGCCAGAGGTGACCCAGTCGGTGAGGGAAGCCGCTGCGCAGGGGGACCGCTCTGAAAACGCTGAATACATCTATGGCAAGAAACAGCTGCGGGAGATTGACCGCCGAATCCGGTTTCTGACCAAGCGTCTTGAAGAAATTACCGTGGTGAACCGCACGCCCGATGACACCGGACGAGTTTATTTTGGTGCCTGGGTAACGGTTGAAAACGAGGCCGGTGAGGAACAGCGTTACCGGCTTGTGGGGCCGGACGAGTTTGATTTGAGCAAGGGTTACCTGAGTGTTGACGCTCCGCTGGCGCGAGCTCTCCTGGGCAAGCGTTGTGACGACGAAGTCACGGTGCAAACACCGGACGGAACGGTGGTATTGGAGATCATCAACATTCACTACGACGCTATTTAAGCCAGTGAGCGGCGTCATACGTTAAATCGATCGCCCGGTATCAGCCGG
>JBDNIR010000550.1:0-15638 GCA_041688195.1 Marinobacter sp. | reverse complement strand
AGATGGTCATGCCTGGCGACAACGTTAAGTTGGACGTCACCCTGATTGCACCGATTGCAATGGAAGAAGGTCTGCGTTTCGCGATTCGCGAAGGTGGCCGTACCGTTGGTGCAGGGGTTGTTGCAAAGATCGTCGAGTAAGTAAGTGCGCTGAGTAGTATCGGTGCAGGCCAGTAGCTCAATTGGCAGAGCAGCGGTCTCCAAAACCGCAGGTTGGGGGTTCGATTCCCTCCTGGCCTGCCATTTTTTTTAATCTTCCGGATACATAAGCTGATTCCTATGGAGTCAAAAGCAGAAAGTAGCTCCAGCCGTTTCGAAGTTATTAAATGGCTGGTTGTTTTTGCATTGGTAGCTGTCGGTGTCGTTGGCAACCAGTATTTCAGTGCTGAATCCGTTTTATATAGAGTTTTGGCTCTTGTTGCTATTGCCTTAGTGGCTGCTTTTGTCGCCCTGCAGACTGATCGTGGTCGCCGATTTGCGACTCTGCTCAAAGAAGCGCGGGTTGAGATTCGAAAAGTGGTTTGGCCTACCAGGCCTGAATTAATTCAGACGACAGTGATCGTTGTGGTGTTTGTTCTGGTGGTTGCTCTTCTTTTGTGGGGTATGGACTCGCTGATCAGTTTTCTGGTCGCCGGATTTATCGGGTAACAGGGGTGGGCAATGGCTAAGCGCTGGTACGTCGTTCATGCGTATTCTGGCTTTGAAAAGCAAGTTATGCGCACACTCAAAGAGCGTGTTGCGCTCAACGAAATGGAAGATCAGTTTGGTGAAGTACTGGTGCCAACTGAAGAAATCGTTGAGATGCGCGATGGCAAAAAACGCAAAAGTGAGCGCAAGTTTTATCCCGGTTATGTGCTTGTCCAGATGGAAATGGATGATGCTACCTGGCACTTGGTGAAAAATACGCCACGAGTGCTCGGTTTCATTGGCGGCACCAAGGATAAGCCTGCACCCATTACGGAAAAAGAAGCAGAAGCTATTTTGCGCCGTGTTGAAAGTGGCGTTGATAAGCCGAAGCCCAAAACATTGTTTGAGCCGGGTGAGATCGTTCGGGTGACCGAGGGTCCGTTTGCCGACTTTAACGGCGTAGTAGAGGAAGTTGACTACGCCAAGAGTCGAGTCAAGGTTGCTGTACTGATTTTTGGTCGCTCAACCCCGGTTGAACTGGAGTTTGGGCAGGTCGAGAAAGATTAACAGCGACGGTTATGCTGATGGCTCGCGCACCTGAGTGACGCGGGCTTTTTGTGTCTCAACAGGGGAGCCGAAAGGCGTTTGAACCCACCAGGAGAAAATCATGGCTAAGAAAATTGATGCCTACATCAAGCTTCAGGTTGCTGCCGGCAAGGCCAACCCGAGCCCCCCGGTTGGTCCAGCTCTGGGTCAGCGCGGTGTTAACATCATGGAATTTTGCAAGGCGTTTAACGCCAAAACTCAGGACATGGAGCCCGGGTTGCCTATTCCAACAGTGATCACCGTGTACAGTGATCGCAGCTTTACGTTCGTCACCAAAACCCCACCAGCGCCTGTGCTGTTGAAGAAAGCGGCTGGTATTAAGAGTGGTTCAGGTCGACCGAATACCGAGAAGGTTGGGACCGTGACACGCGCTCAATTGGAAGAAATTGCAAAAACCAAAGAACCGGATCTTACCGCCGCAGATATGGATGCTGCCGTCCGTACCATCGCTGGAACTGCCCGTAGTATGGGCCTGAACGTGGAGGGCCTCTAAGATGGCAAAGTTGAGCAAGCGTCAAAAGCTGATTAGTGAAAAAGTAGATGCCAATCGTGCCTATTCAGTCGACGAGGCGGTCGCGCTTCTGACTGAGTTGGGACAATCGGTCAAGTTCAAAGAATCAATTGATGTTGCGATCAACCTGGGTGTGGATGCGCGTAAATCCGACCAAGTCGTTCGTAGCAGCACTGTTCTTCCTCACGGTACCGGCAAAACTGTGCGAGTTGCGGTTTTCACTCAGGGCGCAAACGCTGAAAAGGCGCTTGCCGCTGGTGCGGATATCGTCGGCATGGACGATCTTGCGGAAGACGTTAAAAAAGGCAATATGAATTTTGATGTGGTCATTGCGACTCCAGATGCTATGCGAGTGGTAGGTCAGCTCGGCCAGATTCTGGGCCCCCGTGGTTTGATGCCTAACCCGAAGGTTGGCACTGTAACCCCGGATGTTGAAACAGCGGTGAAGAATGCCAAAGCCGGTCAGGTTCGTTACCGTACTGACAAGAATGGCATCATACATTCGCCTCTGGGCAACGTTGAATTTACTGCAGAGTCGATCAGGGAAAACCTTGAATCGCTGATAGCAGACCTGAAAAAAGCCAAGCCCTCGTCAGCAAAAGGTATATACCTCAAGAAGGTTACGCTTTCCACGACGATGGGTCCTGGTTTGACTATCGATCAAGGCGGTCTGAACATCTGATCGCTAAAATCGGTAGAAGCTTTGTAGTCTAGGCGGAAGCCAAGGCTGTCAAAGACCGCAGGCCCCCGAGGTTCGACAAGAGCTACAAGGGTTAAAGCAACGCCTGCGCAGACGGTGTGAAGACGTTCTCTCTGAACCCAAACACCGTTAGGGCGCCCGAAAGGGCAATATGGGTTTGCCGGTTTTATTCCGGCGAAATCGAGGAGAAATCCAGTGGCAATTAGACTCGAAGACAAGAAAGCGATCGTCGCTGAAGTCAACGAGACTGCCGGTGGTGCTCTGTCTGTCGTATTAGCCGACTACCGTGGTGTCACCTCTGGTGATATGACGGCGTTGCGTGCGAAGGCTCGTGCTGAACAGGTTCGCCTTAAGGTTGTTCGTAACAACCTGGCAAAACTTGCGATTGCGGGTACTGAGTTCGAATGCATCAAAGATGTATTGGTTGGTCCGACAATTCTGGCGTTCTCAATGGAAGATCCGGGTGCGGCCGCAAGGTTGCTGAAGGATTTTTCGAAAGAGAAAGAGGCATTTGAAATCAAGGGTCTGGCTGTTGGCGGTGTGCTAATGGCTGCAGATCAGATTGACCGCCTCGCCAAGCTCCCGACACGCCACGAGGCGTTGACGATGCTGGCAGCCGTAACACAGGCACCGATTACCAAGCTTGCACGGACACTGAACGAAATTCCTTCGAAAGTGACTCGTGCTGTAGCGGCAGTTCGCGACCAGAAGCAAGAAGCTGCTTGATTCTGTTGAACACCATTTTTATATTTTTGGGAGATAGTCATGGCTCTGTCGAAAGACGATATTTTGAATGCAATTGCTGAAATGAGCGTAATGGATGTCGTTGCGCTTGTTGAAGCAATGGAAGAGAAGTTTGGCGTATCAGCTGCTGCAGCTGTTGCTGCGGCACCAGCTGCAGCGGGTGAAGCTGCTGTTGTCGAAGAGCAGACTGAGTTTGACGTTATTCTGACCGGTCCTGGTGAGAAGAAAGTCAACGTTATTAAAGCTGTTCGTGAACTGACAGGTCTCGGCCTGAAAGAAGCGAAGGAAATGGTCGACAGTGCTCCTTCTACTATTAAGGAAGGCGCAAACAAGGCTGACGCCGACGCTGCGAAGAAGAAGCTTGAGGAAGCAGGCGCTTCAGTTGAGCTTAAGTAATAGCGCTCTGATGATCGCTACCATGCCATAGGCATGGGGAGGGCTGGTGGCCATGCGCCACCGGCCTTTTCCTGTTGTATATGCTATAGAGAAGGTGGTTCCTACATTGAAAGACAGCTATCTCTATAACCTACAGACCAAGTCTTGTTCAAGACGGCGCAATAAGCCGAGCAATTCGGCCCCGAAGCAGGAAAATGGTTGCTTCTTGATACCAGGTATCAGGTCTAAAGCTGGGGAATGCAGATGACTTACTCCTATACTGAGAAAAAGCGGATCCGCAAAGATTTTAGTAAATTGCCGACCGTGATGGATGTCCCCTATTTGCTGTCTATTCAGCTTGATTCATATCGGGACTTCTTACAAATGGAAGCGGCTGCTGGCGCCCGTCAGGAAACTGGCTTGCACGCAGCTTTTAAATCCGTATTCCCGATTGTCAGCTATTCCGGCAATGCGGCACTCGAATACGTGAGTTACCGCATTGGTGAGCCGGTATTTGATGTCAAGGAATGCCAACTGCGAGGTGTGACGTATGCAGCACCGCTGCGAGTTAAAGCACGTCTGATTATTTATGACAAAGAATCGTCCAATAAAGCGATCAAAGACATCAAGGAGCAGGAAGTCTACATGGGCGAAATGCCCCTGATGACTGAAAACGGCACCTTTGTTGTTAACGGTACTGAGCGGGTAATTGTATCCCAGCTGCACCGTTCGCCGGGCGTGTTCTTTGATCACGACAAAGGTAAGACGCATTCCTCCGGGAAGCTGCTCTACTCCGCTCGGGTGATTCCTTACCGTGGTTCCTGGCTTGACTTCGAGTTCGATCCGAAAGACTGCGTGTTTGTCCGGATTGACCGCCGTCGTAAGTTGCCGGCTTCAATCTTGTTGCGGGCTCTGAGTTTTACATCCGAGCAGATGCTCGAGATGTTCTTTGATACCAGTAAATTCCGTATTGGTGCCGAAACCTGCAAGCTGGAGCTGGTTCCCAGTCGTTTGCGTGGTGACATTGCCACCTTTGATATCAAAGACAAAGATGGCAACATCATTGCTGAAGAAGGTCGTCGAATCACCGCTCGTCATATCAAACAGCTTGAAAAGTCTGGCATGACGGAGTTGGAAGTTCCTACAGAATACCTGTATGGCCGAGTTCTTGCCCGTGATTTGGTTGACACCAAAACTGGTGAAGTTCTGGTCGAGTGTAACACCGAGCTGACCGACGAGGTTGTCGAAAAGATACTCGGTGCCGGGGTCGATGAAATCGATACCCTGTACACGAACGATCTCGACTGCGGTCCGTTCATGTCAGACACCCTTCGCATAGATCCGACTCGCACTCCATTGGAAGCGCTGGTCGAAATCTATCGCATGATGCGTCCTGGCGAGCCACCGACGAAAGATTCTGCAGAAAACCTGTTTAACAACCTGTTTTTCTCGGAAGAGCGTTACGACCTGTCTTCTGTTGGCCGAATGAAGCTGAACCGTCGCCTGGGTCGCGAAGAAAGTACGGGCGCTGGCATTCTGACCCATGATGACATTGTTGATGTGCTCAGAACCCTGATTAATATTCGTAACGGTCAGGGCAATACCGACGACATCGATAACCTTGGTAACCGTCGTATTCGGTCCGTTGGTGAAATGGCTGAAAATCAGTTCCGGGTTGGTCTGGTTCGCGTTGAGCGTGCCGTGCGTGAGCGTTTGAGCCTGGCAGAAAGTGAAGGCTTGATGCCTCAGGATCTGATTAACGCGAAGCCTGTGGCTGCGGCGGTGAAAGAGTTCTTTGGTTCCAGTCAGCTGTCTCAGTTTATGGACCAAAACAACCCGTTGTCCGAGGTTACCCACAAGCGTCGTGTGTCTGCACTCGGCCCCGGTGGTCTGACTCGTGAGCGCGCCGGTTTCGAGGTGCGTGACGTGCATCCCACGCATTACGGTCGAGTCTGCCCGATTGAGACGCCGGAAGGTCCGAACATCGGTTTGATCAATTCTTTGGCTACTTATGCCCGCACTAACTCTTACGGTTTCCTTGAGAGCCCGTACAGGAAGGTTATTGACGGACAGGTAACTGACGATATCGTGTATTTGTCCGCGATCGAAGAAAGCAATTTCATCATCGCCCAGGCCAGTGCAGCGGTAGATGACGATAATCGCCTGGTGGATGAGCTGGTTACCGTGCGTCACCAGAATGAGTTCACTGTAACTCCGCCGGAAAACGTGAACTTCAAAGACGTTTCTCCTCGCCAGGTGGTGTCGGTTGCTGCTTCTCTGATTCCGTTCCTGGAACACGATGATGCTAACCGTGCCTTGATGGGCTCCAACATGCAGCGTCAGGCTGTGCCGACATTGCGTGCTGACAAGCCGCTGGTGGGTACTGGTATTGAGCGTATCGTGGCTCAGGATTCTGGTGTTTGTGTTATGGCCCGTCGTGGCGGCGTGATCGAAAGTGTTGACGCGGCCCGTATTGTGGTTCGTGTTGATAACGAAGAGACCGATGCAGGCGATGCGGGTGTGGATATATACAACCTCACCAAGTACACCCGTTCAAACCAGAACACCTGTATCAACCAACGCTCAATCGTTAAGCAGGGTGATATTATTGCCCGCGGTGACGTTCTGGCGGATGGTCCATCAGTGGATTTGGGTGAGTTGGCTCTGGGTCAGAACATGCGAATCGCATTTATGCCCTGGAACGGCTACAACTTCGAGGATTCCATTCTGGTTTCCGAGAAGGTAGTCGTTGATGATCGTTTCACTACGATCCATATCCAGGAGCTGACCTGCGTTGCTCGTGATACCAAGCTGGGTAGCGAAGAAATCACCGCTGACATTCCCAACGTGGGCGAAAGCGCACTCTCAAAGCTGGATGAGTCAGGCATCGTGTATATCGGTGCGGAAGTCGGGCCGGGTGATATTCTGGTCGGCAAGGTCACTCCCAAGGGAGAGACTCAGTTGACCCCGGAAGAGAAGCTGTTGAGAGCAATCTTTGGCGAGAAAGCATCAGATGTAAAAGATACTTCAAGCCGGGTATCAACAGGTACTCGTGGTACCATCATCGATGTTCAGGTGTTCACTCGCGATGGTATTGAGAAAGATCAGCGCGCGTTAGCCATCGAGAAGCAGCAGCTCGACCAATACCGGAAAGACCTAAAAGATGAATACCGTATCGTTGAAGGGGCGACCTTTGAACGACTCATGAGCGCGCTTGAAGGTCAGGAGGCTATTAGCGCTCCTGGTCTGAAGAAAGGTGCCAAGCTTGAGCAGGTATTCCTGGCTGAACTGCCAAGGGATGAGTGGTTCAAGTTAAGGCTCAAAGACGAAACGCTCAATGAGTTGCTTGAAAAGTCCGAGCAGGGTCTGCTTGATCGTAAGAAAGATCACGAGACGCGCTTTGAAGACAAGAAGCGTAAGCTTCAGCAAGGTGATGATCTCGCGCCGGGCGTTCTGAAGATCGTTAAGGTTTATCTTGCTATCAAACGTCGTATACAGCCAGGTGATAAAATGGCTGGCCGGCACGGTAACAAGGGCGTCATATCGGCAGTGATGCCGGTCGAAGACATGCCTTATGACGCCAATGGTGAGACGGTCGACATCGTCTTGAATCCGTTGGGTGTGCCGTCACGGATGAACGTAGGTCAGGTGTTGGAAACTCACCTGGGTGCAGCCGCCAGAGGCCTGGGTGTCAAGATCAACGGTATGTTGGAAGCGCAGCGCAAGGTTGCGGACATCCGCGAGCTGTTGGACAAGATCTACAATCACAGCGAAGAAGTGGCTCGGGTTGATCTCGACAGCCTCTCTGATGCTGAGATACTGGAGTTGGCCAACAATCTGCGCGGAGGTGTTCCAATGGCAACGGCGGTATTTGACGGTGCCAAAGAGGCCGAAGTCAAACACATGCTTGAGCTTGCTGATATGGACACCAGCGGTCAGGTAAAGCTGTATGACGGCCGTACGGGGAACATGTTTGATCGTCCCGTTACCGTTGGCTACATGTACATGCTCAAGCTGAACCACCTGATCGATGACAAGATGCACGCGCGTTCTACCGGTTCATACAGCCTGGTTACCCAGCAGCCGCTGGGTGGTAAGGCGCAGTTCGGTGGCCAGCGCTTCGGTGAGATGGAAGTCTGGGCCCTCGAGGCCTATGGCGCAGCGTACACGTTGCAGGAAATGCTTACCGTGAAGTCTGATGATGTCAATGGTCGGACCAAGATGTATAAGAACATTGTCGATGGTGATCATCGTATGGAGCCGGGCATGCCCGAATCCTTCAACGTTCTTATTAAAGAAATCCGCTCGCTGGGTATCGACATCGAGCTGGAATCTGACTGAGCCGAATTGTTTTTTTGGCAGCGTGAGCGGACACCGTCTGGTGTCCGCCCGAGATTAACGCCATCCGGAGCTGTTACTGATGAAAGATTTACTGAATCTTCTCAAGAGCCAGAACCAGAAGCAGGACTTTGATGCCATCCGTATTGGATTGGCATCCCCTGACATGATTCGCTCATGGTCCTTTGGTGAAGTTAAAAAACCAGAGACCATCAATTACCGTACGTTCAAGCCTGAGCGTGACGGCCTTTTTTGCGCCAAAATTTTCGGCCCCATCAAAGACTACGAGTGCCTGTGCGGTAAGTACAAACGCCTCAAGCACCGTGGTGTGATTTGTGAAAAGTGCGGCGTTGAAGTCGCGCTGGCCAGCGTTCGTCGTGAGCGTATGGGCCATATTGAGCTGGCCAGTCCGGTGGCTCATATCTGGTTCCTGAAATCATTGCCTTCCCGCATAGGTCTGATGCTGGATATGACGCTGCGTGATATCGAGCGGGTGCTGTATTTCGAGTCGTTTATCGTCATTGATCCGGGTATGACCACCCTTGAGCGTGGTCAACTCCTGAACGATGAGCAGTATTACGAAGCGCTTGAAGAGTTTGGTGACGAATTCGACGCCCGAATGGGCGCTGAAGCAGTCAAGGCTCTGCTGGAAGATATTGATCTCCAGGAAGCGGTTGATGGCCTGCGTGAAGAGATTCCCCAGACCAATTCGGAAACCAAGATCAAGAAGTTCAGCAAGCGTCTCAAAATTCTTGAGGCCTTCCTGAACTCCGGCAATCGTCCGGGCGATATGATCATGACCGTTCTGCCAGTGTTGCCGCCAGATCTGCGTCCTCTGGTTCCGCTGGACGGGGGCCGCTTCGCGACTTCCGACCTGAACGATCTTTACCGTCGGGTGATTAACCGGAATAACCGCCTTAAGCGTCTGCTAGAGCTGAATGCGCCGGATATCATCGTGCGTAACGAAAAGCGCATGCTGCAGGAAGCAGTGGATGCGTTGCTGGACAACGGCCGTCGTGGTCGCGCTATCACTGGCACTAACAAGCGCCCGCTGAAGTCCCTGGCCGATATGATCAAGGGTAAGCAGGGCCGTTTCCGGCAGAACCTGCTGGGCAAGCGTGTGGATTACTCCGGCCGTTCTGTCATCGTGGTTGGTCCTTATCTGCGTCTGCATCAATGCGGTCTGCCGAAGAAAATGGCTCTGGAGCTTTTCAAACCGTTCATTTTTTCCAAACTTGAGCATCGCGGACTAGCGACGACGATCAAAGCAGCCAAAAAAATGGTTGAGCGTGAAGAGGCGGTCGTCTGGGACATCCTGGACGACGTTATTCGCGAGCATCCGATCATGCTTAACCGGGCGCCTACGTTGCACCGTCTCGGTATCCAGGCGTTTGAGCCAGTACTGATCGAAGGCAAGGCTATTCAGCTGCACCCTTTGGTATGTGCTGCGTATAACGCTGACTTTGACGGTGACCAGATGGCGGTCCATGTACCGCTCACTATCGAAGCCCAACTCGAAGCCCGTGCGTTGATGATGTCTACTAACAACGTGCTGTCGCCTGCAAACGGTGAGCCCATCATCGTACCTTCCCAGGACGTGGTACTGGGTCTGTATTACATGACCCGTGAGCGCAAGACCGCCGGGGGTGAAGGTATGATCTTTGCGGACACCAAAGAGGTGCATCGCGCCTATGGTGCCGGCAAGGTAGATCTGCAAGCCAAGATCAAGGTGCGCGTTAAAGAAGTTACGCCTCTGGTCGAAGGCAGTGATGAGCAAACCACAACGTACAGCATCGTCGATACCACAGTCGGTCGGGCTTTGTTGTTTGATATCGTGCCTGAAGGCATGCCGTTTGATATCGTCAACCGCCCCATGGTGAAGAAGGCGATCTCCAATTTGATCAACGTGTGTTACCGCACCGTGGGTCTGAAGGAGTCGGTAATCTTCGCTGACCAGCTGATGTACACCGGTTTCTATTATGCGACCGTGTCCGGGACATCCATCGGTGTCAATGACTTCGAGATTCCTCCCGAGAAGTACGAGATGGTCGATGCGGCAACAGCTGAAGTCAAGGAAATCGAAACCCAGTACGCTTCTGGTCTGCTGACGCAGGGTGAGAAGTACAACAAGGTTATCGATATCTGGTCTCGTGCCAACGACAAAGTGTCGAAGGCCATGATGGATCGCCTATCGAAAGAGCAGGTTATTGGCCCAGATGGTCAGCCAGTCAAAGGCGAGGATGGCGAGTTCCTGACTCAGGAATCGTTCAACTCGGTCTATATGATGGCTGACTCCGGTGCGCGGGGTTCTGCCGCCCAGATTCGTCAGCTCGCAGGTATGCGTGGCCTGATGGCGAAACCGGATGGCTCCATCATCGAAACGCCGATCACTGCAAACTTCCGGGAAGGTCTGAACGTTCTTCAGTACTTTATCTCGACTCACGGTGCTCGTAAGGGTCTGGCCGATACCGCTTTGAAGACAGCGAACTCAGGTTACCTGACTCGTCGTCTGGTGGACGTGTCCCAGGACCTCGTAGTGACGGAAGTAGACTGCGGCACCAGCGAAGGTCTGCTGATGACGCCCCACATTGAAGGTGGGGACGTGGTCGTGGCGTTGGGTGATCGTGTTCTCGGCCGGGTTACGGCTCGTGATGTGTTCACCCCAACCGACAAAGATAACGCGGTTGTCGACGCCGGCACCTTGCTTGATGAGAAGACCATCGAGAGGGTTGAACGGGCTGGTGTGGATGAAATCTGGGTGCGCTCAGCGATCAGTTGTGAAACCAAGCACGGTGTTTGTGCCAGCTGTTACGGGCGTGATCTTGCCCGCGGTCATCTGGTCAACGTCGGTGAGGCGGTTGGCGTTATCGCGGCCCAGTCTATCGGTGAGCCTGGCACACAGCTCACTATGCGGACATTCCACATCGGTGGTGCGGCTAGCCGGGCGTCTGCGGTCGACAATATTCAGGTCAAGCATGGCGGTACTGTTCGCATGCACAACTTGAAGTCGATCGAGCGGACAGATGGTACGTTGATCGTTGTTTCCCGTTCTTCCGCATTGGCCGTCGCTGATGATCAGGGTCGTGAGCGTGAGTGGTATAAGCTTCCGTACGGCGCGATGCTGTCGGTCAAGCATGGTGACGCGGTTGAAGCAGGTCTTGCGGTAGCCAAGTGGGATCCGCACACTCATCCAATCGTCGCTGAGGGCGTTGGTACGGCCCAGTTTGTGGGCATGGATCAAGGTATCACAGTGCGCACTCAGACGGATGAGCTGACCGGTCTCTCTACGGTTCAGGTAATAGATCCGAAAGAGCGTCCTGCGGCGGGTAAAGATATTCGCCCCATGGTTCAGCTCCTGGACGACAAGGGCGTCGAGGTGGTGTTGCCGGGCGGTAGTCCTGCGCAATTCTTCCTGCCTGCGAATGCTCTGATCACCATCAGCAACGGTGGCAAGGTTGAGCTTGGTGACGTGGTTGCGAGAATTCCGCAGGCAAGCTCGAAGACTCGGGACATTACCGGTGGTCTGCCCCGCGTTGCCGATCTGTTTGAGGCGCGGCGTCCGAAAGAGCCCTCAATCCTGGCTGAAATCAGTGGTGTGGTATCGTTCGGTAAAGAGACCAAAGGCAAGAAACGCCTGGTTATTACGCCAAGAGAAGATGATGCCTATGAAGTGCTGATTCCGAAGTGGCGTCAGTTGAACGTCTTTGAAGGTGAGACGGTTGAAAAGGGTGAGGTCATTGCCGATGGCCCCTCTAACCCTCACGATATATTGCGCCTGCTGGGCGTGGTTGAGTTGGCGAAGTACATCACCAACGAAATTCAGGACGTTTACCGTCTGCAAGGCGTTGTGATCAACGACAAGCATATCGAAGTTATCGTTCGGCAAATGCTTCGTAAGGTTGAAATCACCAATGCTGGTGAGACTGGCTTCCTGAACGGCGATACTGTTGAGTATCACCAGTTTATTGAAGCCAATGCCCAAGCGGTTAAAGCCGATAAGCAGCCAGCCAAGTGTGAACGACTGCTGCTTGGTATCACCAAGTCGTCACTGGCGACCGAATCGTTTATTTCTGCTGCTTCTTTCCAGGAAACCACTCGGGTTCTGACGGAAGGCGCGGTAACGGGCAAGCGGGACTATCTCCGCGGCCTGAAGGAAAACGTGGTGGTGGGTCGATTGATTCCTGCTGGTACTGGTCTCGCCTATCACGCCGAGCGTAAGCGCAAGCGTGAACTTGAAAAGCAGGGCGTGACTGCGGAAGACGTCGCAGAAGCACTGAGCGCTGAGCTCAACCGCTAACCCCCGGTTTTCACTGACGGGTAGTTGGTCAAAAAGAAATCAGTCATCTTGACTGCAGAGGGACGCAGGCTTACACTTGCGTCCCTTAAATTTTGCCCTTAGGGGCAAGTTTCAATGATCCAGTTTTTTGGAGTTTGCTTACATGGCAACGATTAATCAGTTGGTACGTAAGCCTCGTAAACGCAAAGCGGCAAAAAGCGACGTTCCGGCGCTGCAAAGTTGTCCGCAGCGTCGGGGTGTATGCACTCGTGTATACACTACTACGCCGAAGAAGCCGAACTCTGCACTCCGTAAGGTGTGCCGTGTGCGTCTGACCAACGGTTACGAGGTTTCCTCATACATTGGTGGTGAAGGTCACAACCTTCAGGAGCACAGTGTTGTGCTTATCCGTGGTGGTCGAGTAAAAGACCTTCCGGGTGTGCGCTACCATACTGTTCGCGGAACGCTGGACACTCAGGGTGTACAGAACCGTAAGCAGGGCCGCTCCAAGTACGGTGCAAAACGACCCAAGTCCTGATGTCCCTCGCGGGTATCTTTTATCGTTGCTATTAGCGGTGAGAGTAAGGCTGAGTAGCTAATGCTATCTCAGGGGTTCCTGAAGACCTTTTGATATTAAGGGCTTATCGATGCCTAGAAGAAGAGTTGCAGCTAAACGGGATGTCATCCCGGATCCGAAATTCCACAGCCAACGGCTGGCCAAATTCATCAACCATGTGATGGAAAGTGGTAAAAAGTCCGTGGCTGAGCGCATTGTTTATGGCGCGCTTGATATTGTTGCGGAAAAATCCAAAGACGAGCCAATCGACATGTTCGAGAAGGCCCTGGAGAACATCCAGCCAATGGTTGAGGTTAAGTCCCGTCGCGTTGGTGGTGCTACTTACCAGGTGCCTGTTGAAGTACGGCCTTCGCGTCAGAACGCGCTGGCCATGCGCTGGCTCGTAGAATTTTCACGGAAGCGTGGTGAAAAGTCCATGGCTCAGCGTCTTGCAGGCGAGATTCTCGATGCTGCAGACAGCAAGGGCGCCGCGGTTAAGAAACGCGAAGACGTTCATCGCATGGCGGAAGCCAACAAAGCGTTCTCTCACTTCCGTTTCTAATAAGCCGAGGTTTATACAGTGGCACGTAAGACTCCGATCAAGAGATACAGAAACATTGGTATTGTTGCGCACGTTGATGCGGGCAAAACCACAACCACCGAACGAGTCCTGTTCTACACAGGTATTTCCCACAAAATCGGAGAGGTTCACGATGGCGCGGCCACCATGGACTGGATGGAACAGGAGCAGGAGCGTGGTATCACCATCACCTCTGCTGCAACGACCTGTTTCTGGCAAGGTATGGATAAACAATATCCTGAGCACCGGATCAACATCATCGATACTCCAGGCCACGTTGACTTTACCATCGAGGTAGAGCGTTCATTGCGTGTTCTCGACGGCGCTGTTGTTGTGTTCTGTGGTTCTTCGGGTGTTGAGCCGCAGTCCGAGACTGTGTGGCGTCAGGCCAATAAGTACGAAGTGCCTCGCATAGTGTTCGTCAACAAGATGGACCGGGCTGGTGCGAACTTCCTGCGAGTTGTAGAGCAAATCAAGAAGCGACTGGGTGCGACTCCGGTGCCTATCCAGTTGCCTATTGGCTCTGAGGAAGACTTCAAGGGTGTTATCGATCTCATCCGGATGCGGGCTATCTACTGGAACGAAGAAGACTCCGGTATGACGTACGACGAGCGCGATATCCCGGCAGAAATGCAAGATGAGTGCGCGAAGTACCGTGAGATGATGGTAGAGGCAGCGGCTGAAGCCAATGAAACGCTTATGGATAAGTATCTCGAAGGTGGTGAATTCACCAATGACGAGATCAAACAGGGGTTGCGCGCGCGCACGTTGGCGAATGAAATCGTGTTGGCCACTTGTGGTTCTGCGTTCAAGAATAAAGGTGTCCAGGCGGTGCTGGATGCTGTCATCGAATTCCTGCCTGCGCCAGACGAAGTCAAGCCGATTCACGGTATCGTCGACGAAGATGGCACAGAAGAAACGCGTCTTGCTAATGATGAAGCGCCGTTCTCTGCGCTCGCATTTAAAATAGCAACGGATCCATTCGTGGGTACGCTGACATTCTTCCGTGTTTACTCCGGCAGGCTGGAATCAGGTCAGGCAGTGTATAACTCGGTCAAGCAGAAGAAAGAGCGTGTCGGTCGTATGGTGCAGATGCACTCAAAGGATCGTCAGGAAATCAAGGAGGTGTTGGCTGGTGATATCGCTGCTGCGATCGGTCTCAAGAGCGTGACCACGGGTGACACCCTTTGTGCCGAAAATGCCAAGATTATCCTTGAGAAGATGGAGTTTCCTGAGCCGGTTATCTCGGTAGCGGTAGAGCCGAAATCAAAAGCTGACCAGGAAAAAATGGGCGTGGCGCTGGGCAAGCTTGCTCAGGAAGATCCTTCCTTCCGTGTCCGCACGGATGAAGAATCAGGTCAAACCATTATCTCCGGTATGGGTGAGTTGCACCTGGACATCATCGTCGACCGTATGCGTCGTGAGTTCAAGGTTGAAGCTAACATCGGTAAGCCTCAGGTTGCATACCGTGAGTGTATCCGGAAGTCTGTGGACGTTGAAGGCAAGTTTGTTCGTCAGTCCGGTGGTCGTGGTCAGTACGGTCACGTTCATGTAAGGCTTGAGCCACTGCCGTTGGATGATGAGGATGGCGAAAACTTTATCTTTGTCAACGAGGTGGTAGGTGGTGCTGTACCGAAGGAATACATCCCGGCGGTTCAGCAGGGTATTTATGAGCAGATGCAGAATGGTGTGTTGGCAGGTTATCCACTGCTGCGCATCAAGGCTACGCTTCATGACGGCTCTTACCACGATGTCGACTCCAACGAGATGGCGTTCAAGATTGCTGGCTCTATGGCTATGAAAAAAGGTGCCTTGGAAGCTAGTCCGGCCCTGCTTGAGCCGCTCATGAAAGTTGAGGTTATTACGCCGGAAGACTACATGGGTGACGTTGTTGGCGATCTTAACCGTCGCCGTGGCCTGATTTCAGGCATGGAAGACGGTCTTGCGGGCAAGATTGTCCGTGCAGAGGTTCCGTTATCGGAGATGTTCGGTTATGCCACCGACCTGCGTTCTGCTACACAGGGAAGGGCGTCTTATGTGATGGAGTTTTCCAGATATATGGAAGCGCCGTCGAACATTGCCGAAGCGATCATTAAAAAGGGTTGATTCCCGGACTTAAGAAACAGTAAGAGGTATAACCGTGTCTAAAGCAAAGTTTGAACGTAAAAAGCCGCACCTGAACGTAGGCACGATTGGCCACGTCGACCATGGTAAAACCACCCTGACGGCAGCGCTGACGCGTGTCTGTCATGAAGCGTGGGGAACGGGTGAGTCACGCGCATTCGATCAGATCGATAACGCACCGGAAGAGCGCGCCCGTGGTATT
>JBDNIR010000549.1:0-4655 GCA_041688195.1 Marinobacter sp. | reverse complement strand
GAGCCCAGTTAGAAAAAAGATATGGGTGCGGGCAGAGGACAGATTAGGTCTTATGAGATCGGCCGAGGCAGGTATCGCTGGGGAGAGCGCTTTGGCGCAATACACCATGCTGGCGGAGCCTTCCACAGAGGTGATTGCTGTCAATGCTCTGGAATGGCCGGGTATCAGGAAGCTTCTGAATATAGAGGAACTAGATGGAGGCCACAGTTCAGTCCGAAATCGTTATGCTAGTGAGCCCGATGTTATTGAAATTGAGCAATGGGCCTATAGCCCAGGAATTATCACTGATAAACGGAACCAGGAGCATAATCCCCCTGTCGTCGACCCGCTGTCACTATGGCTAAGCCTTCGTTCCAGTCAGGATGAGCGTATTGAAATGGCCTGTGAATCATTGATTGAACACGTATGGGAGCAGATTGATGGTTAAGGGATTGGACCTGTTCAGAGACCATTTCAAAGACTTTCAGAACAGTTATACCTTAATTGGTGGTGTAGCATGCTACTTGGTTCTGGACGAGGCGGGCCTAAATTTTCGAGCCACCAAAGATCTGGATATTGTCTTGTGCGCAGAGGCGCTCGATGATGCTTTTGTTGAGCAGTTCTGGAAGTTTGTAAAAGCAGGCGGGTACCAGAACCAGCAGAAAAGCACGGGTGATAAGCAGTTCTATCGTTTTGACAGGCCTTCTGAAGAGGGCTTTCCGGCCATGTTGGAGCTGTTCTCGCGAGTGCCAGATCAATTAAGCATCCCGGATGGTGTCGAACTGACCCCCATTCCGGTTGACAGTGAACTTTCAAGCCTTTCTGCAATCCTGCTTGACGATGATTATTACCAGTGTATTGAAGGCGGTAGGTCGGTAATCGATGGTATAGCGGTTCTTGGCCCAGAATACATCCTGCCATTCAAGGCAAAGGCCTGGCTTGACCTCTCCGAGCGCGCGAGATCCGGGCAAAAAATCGATAGCAAGAATATAAAGAAACATCGAAACGATATCTTTCGCCTGTACGCCGTGTTGTCGACCGAAAGCAGAGTAGATATTGCCGAGAGTATGAAGGCCGATCTTGGACAGTTTTTGGATGCGATGCCTGAAGAAAAAGGTTTGAATTTAAAAGATTTTGGCCTTGGAGGCGCAACACTGGAAGCTGTTTCAGCAGACCTTCGCACTATCTACCAATTGGGCGCCTGACTTAATGGTTGTTTCACCGCATATACAAAATATTGAGCCTGGCTCCCGCGTTACCCACCAGGATTTCGGGCAAGGGGTTGTCATCAGCTCCGCGGATGGGTACGCCCGCGTATTCTTTCAGATCGGCGAGCGACAACTACCAGTAACTTCCCTTATGCCGATACTTGGCCATAACGAAACCGTTGTGGCTAATATCTCGGCTGATGAACATCGCGCTGATACTGTCTGGCTAAGCTGGCAAGCGCATGAGTTGCCGTTGTTGGATAGTGCAAGCTCTCTGACATCGGCCAAGATCGATTTGTTGCCTCATCAGGTGGTTCTGACTCATCAGGTTGCTATGGCCAGCCCCCGTCGGTTTCTTATAGCTGACGAGGTAGGGCTTGGGAAAACGATTGAAGCAGCCCTGATACTCAGGGAGCTGGCCAGTAGGGGTGAGTTGAAACGGGCCCTGATGGTCGTCCCTGCCGGTCTTGTTAATAACTGGCATCGAGAGCTGAATGAAGTTTTTAACCTCAATTTTGAGGTTTTTGGACGGGAAGGCGATGTCAGTGATCGCCGAACCAATGCTTTTGCTCGGCATAATTTGCTCATTGCCAGCATTGATACCCTCAAGCGAAAAACGCGCGTCCAGAAGCTATTGGAAGCGCCTCGTTGGGATCTAGTGGTCTTCGATGAGGCACAACATCTGACCGCATACAAGTCGGGCGGAAAGACGAAAAAGACAGAGAATTATAAGTTAGCGGAAGTGCTGCGCGATCACTCCAGAGACATTCTGCTCCTCTCTGCTACACCTCACCAGGGAGACCATTTCCGATTCTGGAAATTGATTCAGCTATTAGATCCAACGTTGTTCAAAAATGAAAAGGAAATGGTTGAGGAGCGCCACCGACTAAATCCCTATGTATTTCGCCGAACTAAAGCCGATGCGTGCCGTGCCGACGGAGGTACATTGTTTGCCCGGCGCTGGGTTCATACCGAAACGTTTGTCATGTCGGACTACGAGCGGCGTTTCTATCAGGCGTTGAATGAGTATTTGGCTGATGGCTTCGCACTGGCAAAGAAGCAGGGCGGTAAAGGTCGGGCCCTTGGGTTCGTAATGACAATCTTCCAGAAAATTGCGGCATCCAGTTTTGCGGCGGTGCACCGCACTCTGCGTCGTCGATTGTTAGCTCTGACGGTACAGGAGGGCTTGATGCATGATGGGAGTTTGGATATTGAGTCCCGTAACCAGGCTTTCGATGAAGCTCGGGATCTGATTCGTACGGAATTTTCTATTGATGAAGGTCGAATGGCGGAGTTCGAAATAGACCGTGTCCTCAATGATCTGAAACGTCGTTTGCTGAAGAAAATGGATGAGGACGAATTGGCGTTGGCCTCGAACGAATTTTCAGGTGAGCTTGAAACTGCTGCAGCTGAAGACGCTGCAATGAATGCGGTGGCTTATGCGCTCCCGGAAGAGCGTTTTCGTATCAAAAGTCTGTTGCAGCTTTTCCCGCAGATGCGTGAAACCAAGGTTGAAAAGTTGCTCGCGGCACTTGGCGCGCTTTGGCAGCAAAATCCGAAAGAGCGGGTGGTGATATTCGCTACCTATCTGCGCACCGTCGAAATGCTGGGTGAGCAGATAGAGCAGGCTTACCCCGGCCAGGGTGTCGTCGTGCTCAAGGGCGGTGATCATGGCAGTAAACTGGCGGCAGAGCGTCGGTTCAAGCAGTCCGATGGCCCTCGTGTGATGATTTGTACTGCGGCCGGGCGTGAAGGTATCAACCTTCAGCATTCGCGTATTCTGTTTAACTTTGATTTGCCCTGGAATCCGATGGATGTTGAACAGCGCATTGGCCGTATACATCGGTATGGCCAGCAGGATACTGCGCAGGTCTACAACCTCGTGTTGGGCGATACCATTGAAGGCAAAATTTTCCTACTCCTGGACGAGAAACTCGAAGATATCGCCAAGGCTGTGGGTAAGGTGGATGAACACGGCGAAATTGGGGAAGACCTTCGTGCTCAGATACTAGGCCAGCTTTCAGAGCGAATCAATTATCAGCAGCTCTATTCGACAGCTCTCCAAGACCCTGAGCTAAAGCGGACTCGGCTAGAATTAAACGCAGCGATGGATAATGCCGCCGCCGCCAAGGACGCAGTGTTCGAACTCTTTCAGGATTTGGATCGATTCAGCCTAGATGACTACGCCCCCTTGGCTGACACCAACGAGGCTATGCAGCGGCTCATTGAGTTTATTCTCAAAGCTGCTGCACTGAGAGGGTACCAGTTTGAAAAGGGCGCAGAGGGCATCTACAGGCTCTATGATAGCCGCCATCAACAAATCAACACCTTTGTTTCAGATAGGGGGGATGCCACGAATGACGATGCGGTAGAGCTGTTGGGCTTGGATCATCCATTGATTGCGGAGATGCTAGATTCATGGAGTAACCAACTAGCGGAGAATCTCGGTGTCGCTGTGAGCTCTCCAGATGGGCAAACCGGCGCTATTAGCCTCTGGCTGGTGGAAACGCACAGCGATAAAGGACAAACGCTCCGCCATGTCATTAAGCTCGCCATCAATCAGGCCGGAGATAGGGTGCCTTCTTGGGAACGCCAGGTAGGTCAGATTTTGGCCCAACCGATATCTAGTCGAGACTCGACGGGAAATGAAAAGCTTCTTGAATTGATGGAGGCTGTTTTAGAGAGGGAAATCCGACACCGTGGCGCGGCGGCTCAAGGGCAGCCATATTCGGCCTCGTTGATTGGCTGGGTAACTGTCGTTTGAGTATCGTCGGGTAATCGAGCTCCGAAAGAAGAACTGATTAGAAAACGACCTTAGGAAATTGACTGAACGTGAACACCCGGGTTCCGAGCCCCGGTGAGTAATACGTTAAGAAAAGCAGTGTTCACGTTTGCCGGAATACGCACCCGAGCCAGCTGGAGCACAGGGTCCAGATTTGGTCTTCTGGCCAGCGTGCATATTCTGGCCCATTCCGATCACTGATTCCGGTTTAATCCGATCACTTTTGCCGGTTTTCCAGAATCGGTGATCGGAATCCAGAATCACAGGTCACCAACCTCCAAAAAATAATCTAACGCATTGATTTTGATAAAATACTGCCAACCTTCCGGTCTTCCCAAAGGCAAGGAGTGTGAGCGGTGGCCAAAATGAGACTATCAATGCGCAAAATTAAAGGCATTCTGCGTCTTCCACATGAAGCAGGGCTGAGCTACCGAGGCATCGCCCAGTAGCTCAATATCTGCTATCGCACCGTGGTGGATTACCTCACCCGGGCCAGGCAGGCGGGGCTCAGTTGGCCCATTCCCGAAGAACTTTGTGAGCGTGATCTTGGGCGGCTCCTCTTCCCAACCCAGCCGGTGACCGGCCAGCGACGCTTCTCTGAGCCGGACTTCCCGGCCATCCACTTGGAACTCAAAAACAAGACCATAACCAAGCAGTTGCTGTGGCAGGAATATCGCCAGCAGCAT
>JBDNIR010000015.1:0-13176 GCA_041688195.1 Marinobacter sp. | reverse complement strand
GCTTCAATCAAATCCCTGTGACCAATGGCCAATCCGACTCTCAGGCCGGCCAGAGAGCGGGCCTTTGATAATGTCTGGGTGACCAGAAGGTTCGGATAGCGATCAACCAAAGCAATGGCGCTGTCAGTGCCGAAATCGACATAAGCCTCGTCAACCACCACAACGCTATCCGGATTGGCCTGTACGATCTGCTCAATCAAGGAGAGCCCCAAAGCTACCCCAGTAGGGGCATTGGGATTGGGAAAAATAACACCACCGTTGGGCTGAGCGTAATCAGCGGGCTCGATCTGATATTTATCATTCAGCGCGATGGTCTTTCCCTCAATCCCGAAAAGGCCACAATAGACCGGGTAGAAACTGTAGGTGATATCGGGAAACAGAACCGGCGCATCGGGCTGAAATAAGGCCTGGAACACGTGAGCAAGCACTTCGTCCGAGCCATTGCCGACAAATATCTGAGCCTTGGTAACGCCGTAATAGTCGGCGATGGTTTGCCTGAGCTGCCCGCTCTCCGGGTCAGGATAGAGGCGCAAGCTCTCTCCGACCTCGCCATGGATCGCTTCAATGACCTTCGGAGAAGGACCAAACGGGTTCTCGTTGGTGTTCAGCTTGACCAGATTAGCCATTTTCGGCTGCTCACCCGGAATATAAGGGGCGAGACGTGCGATCAGCGGGCTCCAGAATCGACTCATAGGGCTATCCTCAGGATTTGATTCGATATTCAGCCGAGCGGGCGTGAGCGGTCAGGCCTTCCCCGCGGGCCAGCACCGCGGCCACACGCCCCATGCGGTCAGCACCAGCAGCAGAAAACCCAATAATCGACGAGCGCTTCTGGAAATCATACACGCCTAACGGCGAGGAAAACCTTGCGGTTCCAGAGGTTGGCAACACGTGGTTTGGCCCTGCGCAGTAGTCCCCAAGCGCCTCAGCTGTATAACGGCCCATGAAAATGGCACCGGCGTGATGAATCTGCCCGAGCAGCGCCTCCGGGTCCTCCACTGACAGCTCCAGGTGCTCCGGCGCAATACGGTTCGAAACCGTGGCTGCCTCCGCCAGATCGGCGACTTCGATTAACGCTGCCCGGCTACTGATAGAAGTAGCAATAATGTCGGCGCGCTCCATGGTCGGCAATAACTTACGGATACTCGCCTCTACCTGATCAAGAAAACCCTTGTCCGGGCTGATCAGGATCGATTGCGCCTGCTCATCGTGCTCGGCCTGGGAGAACAGGTCCATGGCGATCCAGTCCGGATCGGTTTTACCATCACAGATCACCAGAATTTCAGAAGGCCCGGCAATCATGTCGATACCCACCGTGCCAAAGACCTCACGCTTGGCAGTTGCGACAAAAATATTGCCTGGCCCTACAATTTTATCTACGGCAGGAACGGTCTCAGTGCCATAGGCCAGCGCACCCACAGCTTGCGCTCCGCCGAGAGTGAATATCCGGTCCACCCCGGCAATAGCCGCCGCCGCCAGTACCATGTCATTAACTACACCAGCGGGGGTCGGCACTACCATGATAATCTCACCCACACCAGCCACTCTGGCCGGAATAGCATTCATCAGTACCGATGAAGGATAGGCGGCCTTGCCGCCGGGTACGTAGATACCGGCGCGATCCAGTGCGCTGACTTTTTGGCCCAGCACAGTGCCATCGGCATCCTGGTACTGCCAGGAGCTCTGCACCTGACGTTCGTGGTAATCGCGGATCCGGTCAGCGGCGGCTTCCAGCGCCTCCCGCTGCTCCCTGGGTATTGACTCAAGAGCCTTCTGCATGCGGTCCTTGGATATCTCAAGGTCCGCCACACTATCAGCTTGCAGCTGATCAAATTTTGCGGTGAACTCCAGCACCGCGGCATCGCCACGGGTTTTTACCGAATGCAGGATATGACGAACCGACTCGTTAACCTGGTCATCTACGTTGTCTTCCCATGCCAACAGCCGGGTAAGGCAGGTCGCAAAGTCAGCTTGAGCGGCTGACAGACGTTTTACTGTGACATCAGTCATCGGTTGTCCTCTTAAAGATCCCATTATATGGATGCTCTGGTGCTCGCCAATCCCAAACGTAGGAGCGACTTCAGTCGCGATAAAGCGTGCATCATCGCAGATCTGATCGCGGTTAAAACCGCTCCTACAAAACTGAAACCGCTCCTACAAAAAAACAACCACACAATTCAGCTTGGCCTGGCTCAGCGTCTGCGCTCAACTGCGGCGCCCATCTGTTCAATGATGGGGTTAAGAGCACTGTGTTTCATCTTCATGCTGGCTCGATTAACGATCAAACGCGTACTGATGTAATCGATAATTTCACGGGCTTCGAGGCCGTTGGCCTTCAAAGTGTTGCCAGTATCAACAATATCGACGATTTCATCCGCCAACCCAAGAATCGGAGCCAGCTCCATGGCACCGTACAGCTTGATGATATCCGCCTGTTTACCTTGCGAGGCGTAGTATTGACGAGCAAGATTTACGAACTTGGTGGCCACCCGGATTCGCCCCTGTGGCGCTGGCTGCCCGACCTTGCCCGCCGTCATCAGTTTGCAGCGGGCTATATTCAGGTCCAGCGGCTCGTAGAGTCCCTCGCCGCCATGTTCCATCAGCACGTCTTTGCCCGTCACACCCAGGTCAGCCCCACCGTATTGAACATAGGTGGGCACATCGGTGGCGCGGAGAATCAGTAGCCGAACATTCGGGTTGGTGGTTGGAAACACCAGCTTGCGGG
Organism: Marinobacter sp.; assembly: GCA_041688195.1. GTDB lineage: Bacteria > Pseudomonadota > Gammaproteobacteria > Pseudomonadales > Oleiphilaceae > Marinobacter. Next base: position 10,451 of record JBDNIR010000015.1, on the reverse strand, counting down.
ACTTTTCGATATCGTCAATGAGCTCGATCCCGGCCTCTTTCAGCAGCGGCAGGGTTTCGGTGAGGATTCGCCCTTTCGACAGCGCGATGGTGATGTTCTCGGTCATGGTCCCTTCCGGTAGGTGATTGTCAGGCGAAAAGTTTTTAGCCTGGCATGCGCCGTATCGTCGCGCCCAGCAACTGCAACTTCTCTTCAATACATTCATAGCCACGATCAATGTGATAAATACGGTCTACGATGGTATCGCCCTCAGCCACCAGTCCGGCAATAACCAGACTCGCCGAAGCGCGCAAATCCGTCGCCATTACCGGCGCACCGGTGAGGTGGTCGACGCCCCTGATAATGGCGGTATTACCCTCGAGGGCAATATCTGCGCCCATACGAATCAGCTCCTGAAGATGCATGAAGCGATTTTCAAACACTGTTTCCACAATGGTTCCGGTGCCCTCTGCCACGGCATTCATCGCCGCGAACTGGGCCTGCATGTCGGTTGGAAACGCAGGATAAGGCGCAGTGCGCAGGCTCACCGCTTTGGGGCGATTACCTTTCATGTCCAGCTCGATCCAGTCTTTACCGGTGCTGATGTTGGCCCCGGCTTCGTCAAGCTTGATCAACACCGCTTCGAGCAACTGCTCGCGGGTATCCTTGAGCTTGACCCGACCGCCAGTAGCGGCAGCTGCTACCAGATAGGTTCCGGTTTCAACCCGATCCGGTAGCACGTGGTAACGGCAGCCGTGGAGACGCTCCACACCGTTGATCTCGATGGTGGCGGTGCCGTGGCCCTTGATGTCGGCTCCCATGGCGATCAGGCACTCTGCCAGATCGACCACTTCAGGCTCGCGCGCGGCGTTTTCCAGAATGGTTTTACCCTCCGCCAGGGCCGCAGCCATCATCAGGTTTTCAGTCCCGGTCACCGTGACCATATCCAGGAAGATGTGGGCGCCCTTGAGACGGCCATTGCTTTTTGCCCTGATATAGCCGTTTTCAACCTTGATGTCCGCACCCATCATTTCCAGACCATGGATGTGCAGGTTGACCGGCCGGCTACCGATGGCGCAGCCGCCGGGCAAAGACACTTCCGCCTCGCCAAAATGGGCGATCAGCGGCCCCAGCACCAGGATGGAAGCGCGCATGGTCTTGACCAACTCATAAGGCGCGTGAAAATGCTTGATGGTATTGGCGTGAACCTCAACACTCAGCTTTTCATCGATCATCATTTCCACACCCATGCTCCCGAGGAGCTCGATCATGGTGGTGATGTCGTGGAGGTGCGGCAAATTCCCGATAGTGACCGGCTCATCCGCCAGCAACGCTGATGCCAGTATGGGCAGCGCAGAGTTCTTGGCGCCGGAAATCCGTATTTCTCCGTCCAAAGGCTTACGGCCACGAATCAGTAATTTATCCACAATAGAATTCCTATAATGTTCATGGCCGGGCACTGCGACAGGAGAGCCCGAGTTGCTGACTGGCAAGCCGTGCTACTGCCCCTGCTGGGCCGCCCATTCTGCGGGCGTGAATGCTTTAATGGTCAGAGCGTGAATAGCGTTCTCAGCCAATTGAGCATTGAGGATACCGTAGATCAACTGGTGTTTTTTCACCCTTGATAACCCCTCAAACCGCTCCCCAATAGCAATGACCAAAAAATGGTTACCTTCACTGCGAACCTCAATCTCGCAATCTGGCAGCGCGTCTTTGACCAACTCGGCCGCTTCATGAGCTTCCATAGGACAATCCTCGGGTTCGTTATAAATCAGGGGCGGCCACAGGCCGGGGGTGATGAAAGCTTGGCAGGTGTTGGCTCAGGCCACTCAGGGCGCAGAGCGACAGCATGCGTTCGCTAATACCGGAATAGATCAGATTCTGATTGCAGGCTTTTGCTGCCCGCTGCCAACAAAGCAGCAGCGACAGCACAATGCTATGGGCGTTTTCAACCCCGGCCAGGTTTATCTCGACCTCGCGGCCAAGGGAGCCCAGCCACCGCTCCCCCTCACTTCTCAGGACAACCACATTGTCTGCAGTAACCTGCCCGCAGACCGCCAGTGTGCTATCGGCTTCCTGACGGATCGACGGGGCTGCCCCACCTGTCATGACTTGTCATCCCCCTCTTCAAGTTCCAGCGCATCGACGGCTTTACTCCAGTCGTCGATGACAGCCTGGACCTTCCCACGCTTGGACTCCATTTCCTGGGCGAAACGGTCCCGGAATGCCAGACCAGTATTCACACCCTCGACGATCACGTTTTCCATCAACCACTTACCTTCATCGTTGCGGTACATGGAATAGCTCACCGGATACCGGTTGCCAGCGGCGGACTCCACTTCCATGGCCACCGAGGCGCGGCTGTCGTTGGAGGGGTCAACTGTCGCCTCTTTAACCGTAATGGTGAAATCATCTGCAGCGACCAGCGCCTGAGCATAGCTGTCGAACAAGCTACGCTTGAACTTTTCAACAAATTCATCCCGTTGCTCAGGCGTTGCCTGACGGGCATACCGGCCCATGACGCGGGCAGCAATGCGACGGAAATCGACGAAGTCCTTCAGTTCGGCATTCATACTTTCATAAAATGCTTCGGGGTTTTTCGCATAAAGTCCACGTTCGGCATTCAGCTTGTTGACCAATTGCTGGGTGTTCTTGTCCACGTAGCGGCGCAAGTCTTCGTTGGCTCTGGCCTGAACCGACACCAGCAAGGTGGTGATGACCAGGGCAACGACCGGCAGCAATCTCCGTGTTATAGCCATGCATTTCTCCTGTCCGAGCATTATTTACATGGGCTTCCGGTGCCTCGGGTGATCAGCCGGAAACGGTATCAATATTACGTTCTGAATCAGCGCCCCGATGCAAAGTTGGTGATCAGACGCTCAAGATTCATCGCAGACTGGGTGTCGTAAAAGTCATCGCCATCGGATAATGAATCCATGTCGGCACCTACGGAAATGTCAATATACTGGTCTCCGAGCAGGCCTGATGTACGTATTACTGCGGAACTGTCGGCAGGAATCGAGCTGTACGCAGCATCGATCTCAATCGCGACCCGGGCCTGAAAAGTTTTGGGATTCAAGCTGACATCACGGATTCGGCCAATCGATACGCCTGCCATGGAAACCTTGCCACGGGGAGCCAGACTGCCTGCATCGTTAAAATCGGCGTAGACGGTATAGGTATCACCGGCCGGTTTCAGTGACAGGCCACTCACGTGCAGGGCCAGGAATAACAGCGCCGCAAACCCTGCGATCATAAACAACCCTACGATGATTTCCGTTGTTCTTTGTGCCATTTCATTCTCCCGGAAGCAGCGTTAACTACCTCAGAACCCACCAAACATAACGGCAGTCAGGACGAAATCCAGCCCCAGCACCGCCAATGAAGAATACACTACTGTTTTCGTTGTAGCGGAACTGATTCCAGCCGAAGTGGGCACGCAGTCGTAACCCTGAAATACCGCAATCCAGGTGCAAACGAAGCCAAACACCACGCTTTTGATCACACCGTTCATCACGTCTTCGGTAAAACTGACTGACGACTGCATGTTGGACCAGAAAGCGCCTTCAAATACGCCAAGCCATTCAACTCCGACCAGCATGCCACCCCAAATACCCACGGCTGAGAAAATCACCGCCAACAACGGCATGGAAATAAAACCGGCCCAGAATCTCGGCGCCACTACCCTTCGCAACGGGTCGACGCCCATCATTTCCATGCTGGACAACTGCTCGGTTGCTTTCATCAGACCGATCTCTGCGGTCAACGCCGATCCGGCACGCCCCGCAAACAAAAGCGCCGTTACCACGGGCCCCAACTCCCTGACCAGAGTCAGTGCAACCATCTGCCCGATGGCCTGCTCGGAGCCGTAGTCACTCAAGATGGTATAGCCCTGAAGGGCAAGTACCATCCCGATAAACAGTCCGGACACAACAACAATGACCAGAGAAAGAACGCCAATGGAGTACAACTGTCGCATCAGTAAGGGTGTGCCAACCCGCAGGTTCGGCACACCTGCCAACGTCCGCCATAAAAAAGCGCCGGAGCGGCCCAGCGAGCCGATAGCTGTTAGGCCACTTCGGCCCAGACCTGCGATGGCGTCCATCATCCAGACACCCCACTCAAACCCCAGTCACCAGCGCCGTCCGGTGCGGGGTAATGAAACGGTACGGGCCCGTCCGGCTGCCCGGTCAGGAACTGCTGAACGCGCTCGGACGGATGTTCGCGAAGCTCGTCAGGGGTGCCCTGGCCAATAATCTTGCCGTCAGAAATAATGCAGGCAAAGTGACAGATGCTGAGACTTTCCGGGACATCATGGGAGACCAGCACACTGGTCAGCCCCATGGCGCTGTTGAGATCACGGATCATCTTGACCAGTACGCCCATGGCAATTGGATCCTGACCGGCGAAAGGTTCGTCGTACATAATCAGCTCAGGGTCCATGACGATACTGCGAGCCAGCGCGACCCGACGGGTCATACCGCCGGACAATTCTGATGGCATCATACTGCGCGTACCCCGGAGCCCGACAGCCTCGAGCTTCATCAGCACGATGTCGTGGATCATCTCTTCCGGCAACCGGGTGTGAACACGAAGAGGAAAAGCCACGTTTTCGAAGACGCTGATATCGGTAAACAGGGCGCCACTCTGAAACAGCATGCCCATGTTCTCACGAAGATCGTAGAGCGCCTTGCGACCAAGGGTCGAGACGTCATGGCCTGCAACGGTGACCTTGCCCGATGATGGCTTTAACTGGCCGCCAATCAGCTTGAGCAGAGTCGTTTTGCCGGTGCCGCTAGGGCCCATAATGGCTGTGATCAAGCCTCTGGGAATATCAAGTGTAACCCCATCAAAGATAGTGTGCTCACCACGGGAAAAACGAACGTTGTCAAAGCTGATATAGGGGGAGGACGCCATAACGTATCCGGTTTACCTGGGGGGTCTCAATGAGCAGTACATTATGATAAGTTCCACCCGAGCTCAATGACCGCTGCCCAAAATATCCCGTTTGCAACGATCAGTTCACCTGAATGGCCAGACTCGAGGGTGGTATACTGTTGGCCATCTATGCGGGCTACACCCCGTGGCTGGTTGTTTCCATAGCCTGACATCCGGCATTTACGGAGTGCCCGGTATTTGCCATTGTTCATTTAAAGACGCATTAAATCAGGACCGGTATGAACCAGCGCTACATTGAATTCGCCCTCAAGGCCATTACCATCGAACGGGACGCCATTGACGCATTAAAGACCCGGATCAATGAGGATTTCGTCCGCGCCTGTGACACCATCATGATGTGCAAGGGCCGCGTGGTCGTCACCGGCATGGGCAAGTCCGGCCACATTGGCCACAAAATCGCAGCAACCCTCGCCAGTACCGGAACACCTTCGTTCTTCGTGCATCCCGGGGAAGCAAGCCATGGCGACCTCGGCATGATCACCAGCCAGGATGTGGTTCTGGCCATTTCGAACTCCGGCAATACAGCCGAAGTGCTGACCATATTGCCACTCATCAAACGCATGGGGGCTCCGTTGATCAGCATGACCGGCAACAGCGAGTCGATCCTGGCCCGTGAAGCGGTCGCGAACCTGGATGTCAGCGTTGCTCTGGAAGCCTGCCCACTGGGGCTGGCACCTACCTCAAGTACAACGGCGACACTGGTAATGGGGGATGCATTGGCGGTGGCCTTGCTGGAGGCCCGCGGGTTCAGTGCTGAGGATTTTGCTTTCTCCCACCCCGGAGGAACACTGGGGCGCCGCCTGCTGCTGAGGGTTTCTGACATCATGCATACGGGTGACCGCATCCCAAGAGTCTCACCTCAGACGACCCTGGCCGGGGCCCTGCTCGAAATTTCGCAGAAAGGCCTGGGCATGACCACCATTGTCGATAGTTCAGGCCATATGCTGGGGCTTTTCACAGACGGTGATTTGCGACGAACGCTGGACCGTGCCATTGACATCCACAACACCCCGATAGCAGACGTGATGACCCACAACGGCAAGACTATCCAAGAAGACCAGCTCGCCGCTGAAGCACTGAACATTATGGAAGAGCTGAAAATCAACGCACTGCCGGTAATCAACCGTCGTGGTGATCTGACCGGAGCTATCAACATGCATGACCTGCTCAGGGCGGGAGTTATCTGATGTCGCTATCTGTGCCTCCTGGTATAGGCCGTAGAGCGGCCAGCATACGCTTGGTAGCATTGGATGTTGACGGCGTCATGAGCAATGGCCAGTTATTGTTCAGTGCGCAGGGCGACGAGCTCAAGGCCTTTAATATTCTGGATGGTCTGGGCATTAAACAGCTGATGGCCGCTGGACTGGACGTAGCCATCATCACCGGGCGCAGCTCTGCGCTGACCGCAAAACGGGCCAGCGACCTTGGCATCCAACACCTGCTACAGGGCCGGGAAGATAAACTGGAAGCACTTACTGAGCTCGCCGCTCAACTCGGACGCACTGCGGATGAGATAGCGTATATGGGTGATGACCTGCCCGACCTGGCCGCTATTCAGTTTGCCGGTCTCGGCGTTACCGTGCCAAACGGGCACTGGTTTGTCCGTCAGCACGCAGACTATTGCACCACTGCCGGCGGAGGCACCGGCGCCGTGCGGGAGCTCAGCGACCTGATTCTCGCCAGCCAGAACCGCCTCGACGGCCTGCTCGCTGATTACCTGCTGGGCGACAACCCGGAGAGTGACCAGGAGAGTGCCCAATGACCATCACCGGTCTGTTCTCTCATCGCCTGACCAGGATGGCGGCCTTGGCTGGCACCGCCCTCGTGCTCGCATCTCTGCTCTGGCAAAATGAGGAAAGCCGTGAGCCGACCAACGCCCTGGAACTCCGGGGCCCCACCGAGCCGGATGGCTTTGTGGTGAACGGGCATTATCGCTCTTTTGACCAGAATGGCCAGCTCGAGACCGTTGTTTACAGCCCTAGGATCGAGCAGTTCGAAGCCCGCAATCTGGCTACCATGTTGCTGCCTGACGCCACGCTCCATGATCCCGAATCCGCCACTACCTGGAGGCTGACAGCGAATCAAGGGGAGCTCCGTAAAGACGAGGACATTATCGATCTGGAAGGTGATGTATTGGTGCGCAGACCGCTGGCAAACGGCGAGATAGCGACCCTTGAAGCAGAGCACCTGACTCTGAATAACAAACAGCGTACCGTATATACCGATACGCCCGTAGTGCTTACGGAGGCTCATGGCGTGACGCGAGCCACCGGCATGAAGGCCTGGATCGACGACCGGGTTCTGGAGCTTCAATCACAGGTTAAAGGACACTATGACACGCCCCCATCAAACTGAAGTATCTTCCGGCCAGCGCAGCTTGCTCAAGCTGGCGGTGCTGGCTTCAATTACAGCGGCACTGTGGCTAACAACGGCCCCGGCAGTGGCCTTTGATCTGAACTCTGATATCCCGATCTCGGTCCGTGCCGATAGCGCCCGACTGGATGACAACAAAGGCGAGGCAACCTACACCGGCGATGTGGTGGTGACTCAGGACCAGACCCGTCTGACCGCAGACCGGGTGATGCTGTTCCGAAATCAGCAAGGCGTGCAGCGAATCGAAGCGTTCGGAACCCCGGCCCGCTACAAGCATCCCGCGATGGGCGACCAGGCCGAGACCGACGCTCAATCTCTGAAGATCACCTACACCGCCAAAGACAGTCAGCTCATCCTCGAGCAGGAAGCCGTTATTGAACAGGCTGGCAACGTGTTCCGGGGTGACCGTATCGAGTATGACACTGTGGCCCGCATTGTGACTGCTGAAGGTACACATCGGGACGGCGAGCCCCAAGGGCGGGTAGAAATGATCATACAACCCCGCACCACAACCGGGGACAATCCCTGATGGCTGTATTGAGAGCGAGCAACCTGGCGAAAAGCTATAAACAGAAAAGAGTCGTTATCGACGTTTCCCTCGAAATCTATAGCGGTGAAATTGTCGGCCTGCTGGGGCCCAACGGCGCCGGCAAGACCACGTGTTTCTATATGATTGTGGGGCTGGTGCCCGCAGACAATGGTCGGATATCCATCGATGCTGAGGACATAACACCGTTACCGATGCACGGTCGGGCCAGAAAAGGCATTGGTTACCTGCCTCAAGAGGCCTCCGTCTTCCGTAAGCTCACGGTGCGCGATAACATCATGGCGATTCTGGAAACCCGCAAGGCCCTCAGCAAGGCCCAGCGCGAAGAAAAGCTGGAATCGCTGCTGGAAGAATTTCACATTACCCATATTCGTGACAGCCTTGGCATGGCACTGTCGGGGGGTGAGCGACGGCGGGTAGAAATTGCCAGAGCACTGGCAATTGAACCGGCGTTCATTCTGCTGGATGAGCCCTTCGCGGGGGTAGATCCGATTTCTGTCAGTGACATTAAACAGATCATCCGGCATCTTCGCGACAAAGGGATCGGAGTACTGATTACTGACCACAACGTGCGGGAAACGCTGGATATCTGCGAAAACGCCTACATCGTCAGCGGCGGCCACATTATCGCCTCTGGCCATGCTGATGAAATTCTGGCCAATCAACAAGTCAAGGAAGTTTATCTGGGCAATGAATTCAGGCTTTAGGCTTTAGTTTTCAGTCGGCAGTAACAGATGAATTGTCTTGCACCCCATCAAGCAAGTACACTTCGGCAGAGAAATTGCTTGTATAGCCAAGTTGCCAGCAAGTAACACTTTTTTCATTGTCGCAGCACCGGACATCAACGGGTGACGGAACTCAAACCATGGTAATGAAAGCCTCTCTGCAGTTAAAGCTGGGTCAAAGTCTGACTATGACGCCCCAGCTGCAACAGGCAATCCGGCTTCTTCAGTTGTCTACCCTGGACCTTCAGCAGGAGATTCAGCTGGCGCTTGAATCCAACCCCATGCTGGAAACGCCTGAAGACGAGGAACTAGCGGAAGCCCAGCAGGAAAACGGTCTTGACCAGAACGACACCAGCGCGGAGAATCCCGACCCGGAACCGACGGACAGCACCTGGGATGAAGTCGAAAATGGTCCGGACTGGGCCGGCGAAACAGAAATTCCCAGTGACATACCGGACGACTTGCCCGTCGACACCGCCTGGGATGATATCTACCAGTCAGCGCCTGCCTCGTCCGCCCGCAATGACGACGAAAACGATCACGATTTTGAAACCCGCAACTCACCCACCGAAACCTTGCAGGATCACCTTGAGTGGCAGCTTAACCTGACGCCGCTCAGCGACCGGGACCGGGCCATTGCCCACGCCCTACTGGACTCTGTGGACGAACGCGGGTATCTGACCTCCAGTATTGAGGAGATATACTCGGGACTGGTGGATGAATCCGAGGAAGACCCTCTCGAACTCGACGAAGTGGAGGCGGTACTGCATCGCCTTCAGCATTTTGACCCTGTGGGGGTTTTCTGCCGCAATCTGCAGGAGTGCCTGCTCATCCAACTTCAGCAGATGCCCCCTGGGACACCCTGGTTACCCCAGGCCCGGCTTGTCATTACCCACTACATTAATTTGCTTGGCAACCGTGATTACGCCCAACTTCTGCGCCGCAGCCGGCTTAAGGAAGATCAGCTTAAATCGGTACTTGCGCTGATCACCGCGCTGAACCCCCGCCCTGGCGACTCTATAGACCGGGCCGAGCCAGACTACGTCATACCGGACGTGATTGTTCGCAAAGTCAGCGATCGTTGGCGGGTAGAGCTCAATCCTGAAATTGCTCCGCGCATTCGTGTAAATGCCAGCTATGCTTCACTTATAAAGCGCGCAGACAGCAGTCCCGATAATACCTACATGCGGGACCAGCTGCAGGAAGCCAAGTGGTTTATCAAGAGCCTGCAAAGTCGCAACGAAACACTGTTAAAGGTGGCAACGAGAATTGTAGAGCATCAGCAGGGCTTTCTGGACCAGGGTGAAGAAGCCATGAAGCCGCTGATATTGTCTGACATCGCCCAGGCAGTTGAGATGCACGAGTCGACGATTTCACGGGTAACCACCCAGAAATTCATGCACACGCCGAGAGGCATTTTTGAGCTCAAGTATTTTTTCTCGAGCCATGTCAGTACCGACGAAGGTGGGGAGTGTTCCTCGACCGCAATCCGTGCCATGATCAAAAAACTGATTGCGGCGGAAACGCCCAAAAAACCGTTGAGCGACAGCAAGATTGCCGCCATGCTGGGTAATACAGGCATCAACGTTGCCCGACGTACGGTCGCGAAATACCGGGAAGCAATGCATATTCCACCATCAAATGAGCGGAAAAGACTGGTTTAAGGTGCTGAGATCTTTAAACTTGCAGCGCCTGACACGGAGCCATCGCCCGTTGCCACAGTGGCCCGGGCAACCCGCCGGGCGCAATGCGCGCTGGCATTCCGATAATAGGAGAAGCCTATGCAACTCAACATTTCAGGCCACCATGTCGAACTGACTCCCGCACTTAAAGAGTATGTATCTGGCAAGTTTGAGAAACTTGAACGC
>JBDNIR010000132.1:0-12885 GCA_041688195.1 Marinobacter sp. | reverse complement strand
CGTCCATAAGAAAAAGGGGCTCAAGGTCGGTGAGATGGTCAAGAGCCCCTGGGTGTAGCGCAAGCTAAGAAGCTTCCGTGCCGGCATCGAGGGCAACATCTCCTGTCTAAAGCGGGCTTATGGTCTATCCCGTTGCACCTGGAAAGGACTTGAGCACTTTAGATCGTACGTCTGGTCTGCGGTGGTCTCGAGAAACGTGCTGTTGCTGGCACGACTGCTTCAGACCTGAACTGGTAACCGCTGAACAAGAGACATATCACGCCAGAATGAGTGGCACGGCCTCCGGCCGTCTGCAGAATAGCCAAAACGATGGCCTTAGAACGAGATGCCGCCCGCTGTAGCTAATTGTAGATTGACCACCACACGACTGTATAAAATACGATCAGAGGTGGTGCTGGAAATCACTGGTTTCCGGATGGACACTACCTAGAGATTCCAGCGTTTTTACGCCGAGCGCCTAGCACGGTATCGGAGATGGGAATAGCACCCGGCGGGCGTATCAAGCAGGAAATTTATGATGACGATTACGGGCTAGCTGCGTGGGACCTCAGTGCTGGCGCACGCTGCTTTGTACATACAGTGAACAGTGAACTCTGGGAGGAGCTGACCGGGTTGGCCATGCCTGATAAGCCGATCACCGCCAAGCACTATAAAGAAGACAGCATCCCCTGGTTCGAATATTACGCAGAGGATAAAAAGCCACTGCCAGGCAGTAAACTCTTAAAGTCGCTGAAAAGTTTGGGGCAAAAATCTGAACGTGCTGCTGCGGTGAATATTGGCGAGCCATTATCACTTGAACCGATTATTGCTCTATCAACAAAAGGGCAGATATCAGATGGCGAATTTTGATCGTTTTCCAAGGCCGGAAATCCGTATTCTCGGCATGGTTCAACAATACGTCGGTCAAAGTAATGACTGAAACGGAGGTCTGAGTGCTATTTTCGATTACTCCGACGGCTTTGGCACACGAGATTCGTGGCGCTAAAAGCCGTGTTTATTATGCGGCTGCTGGTATCGACAAGATTACTAGCCAAGCAATCATCGACGCCATGGCCGAACATGAGCACCTTGATGTAATCGTTGTAGCAGACTGCTCTGCACATGCGCGCCGCCTTGGGTACGGTGCCCAATCAAGTTTCGCGTCCCTCATCAAAAGTGGCGTAACGATATACCAGCTTCCTGATATCCGGCTATCAGCCTGCATTGTAGACCAGGTGGGCTGGGCATTTGCTTTGTGGCCCATGCTGGTCGAAGACCCTGATGGCCAACATGGATTGAACGGACTTGCTCTCCACTCGGAACAAGTTAAACAGATATCCCAGCAAATGGTGATGATGGCCACATCGTCCGCGACACAAGAATCGCCTGACCATGGCACGGAAGATACGTTACGACCCGTTCAGCTGACTGTCGCGAAACCACTCTCCACTGAGCAGCTGGATGACATCGAACAGGATTTAGAGCGCAACCCTCCGCAAAAGTTTGATGTGAGTCGTCAGGTTAACGTCTTTAACAGTCGTATCGAGTTCGTTGAGCTTGAAATGGACGGTGGTCATATTGATCGCCACACCTTCAAATTTCCAAAAGAAATCAAGCAGCTACTGTCCAATGACAAAGAGGCTCAAGAGCGCCTTTCTGCAAGCTATTAAGTTGATTGGCGTAGGTAGTAAGGCATGTTCAAAGCCTCTGGTTGAGCAGGTAGAGCGGTTGCGCAAGACGTTCCTCAAGCCCATGGGCAAAATGGGGCGAGTGATACTGAGGGCGCAAAAAGAAAATTATAAAAAAGGGCTAGCGGAAACAAAAGATCTTATTGATCGTTATAAGCATTCACTGATACAAGAGCTTACCAAAGAGATTCATAAATCCAAGAAGAACCTTATTCTGGCACTGGCGGACCGGGTTAAAGCCAATCCCCCGGACGCTCTTAGGTATGGGATAGAGGGAAAGCGAGTGACCAAAAAAGATGCTGAACGTTATCTGGATGATTTGTTGGAACGCTATATGCCTACCCCGAACCAACTCGTAGATGATATTAAACTGCACTCGCATTACAAGGCGGTGACCTACGAAATGCTAGATAACCCAAAATTCCAAAAACAGCTGAAGGTGCAGTTCCCTAATGTGGCGTGGGACTGACCAATGTATGAATACACCGCAGCCAAGGCGAGTGAGCAGGTTGAGTTGTCGCTTTAAAAGCGTTGTTAAAGTCGACGCGTATGCTTAGTGACTCTGTCGCCAGCTAGACTTCGTCGATGGAAGCTCATGCCAAAGGCGTTCGATCGCAGCCTCTTTGAGCGACAACTTCAGCTATTCTCTGGAGTATCGTTATAGTATTAAAGTTCTTGCCGGTCATGCTGTTTCAGAGGGAGTGAAAAGTAATGGAAATGACGGTGCCCGAAGCCCGCTTGGAACTTATTCTCCTTGAATCGAGAGTAGAGGATTTTAGCGGCGCTGAACGCGATGCTACTTTTTTGAACGCAGGATTGCCGCCCGAAGTAACCCTTCGACTTCGGGGACTTTGGGAGACGACATGCACGGTCGGTGGCAAGTTGTATCGAATCGGAAAAATAATCCTCATGGAGCTAGCTCGTTTCGCGCGTGAGAATTCGCATTTAGCGATCGGAGTAGCACTCGGAGCCGGTGCAGGCGTATTGGTCTCGCTTATACCGATACTTGGGCCAATTCTTGCTCCTCTTGTCGCTGTATTGGGCGTTGGCGTTGGCGCGGTAGCAGGGGCACGAATGGATCGCCGGAACTATTCTGAAAATGGCGCAATAGGCATTGCCCAAGAAGCTATTCTCATTGCTCGAAAGTTTTTTGAGCTTTTTGCTGCGATCTTCAAGGCATTTTCCTCGGAGCCTGAGTAAGCAAAGATGAAGCCACTGACAGTGAAACAATACGTCGATGCGCTGGAGAAAATGAAAACCAGCCCTAGGGATCGCATTGGCATTTTAGGCGAGCTTGGAGTTACGGGTATAGGGGCTGCTGCGGGCGCGGCATTTTCAGGCGCAGTCGCAGGTGCTGCCGGTGCGGCGACATTTGCAGGCTCCTCGACGCTAGCATCGATCTTGGGTGGCGTATTTATAACGACGACGCCTATTGGCTGGGTTGTTGGTTCGGTAGCCGTAGGTGCCGGTGTGGGATACGCCATCAGTAAGCTAGTGCGGAGCGGTGGAAAGGCAGACGTGTATCGTGTCCACTCAATTTAAGAACTCGAAACGCGTATTAAGCAGCTTAGGGCAGAGTCAGTTGACGGTGCCACTTTTGAAGAGAAATTCCAGCGGGTCATTACCGGGGTTCAGTACCTGGTAGTCAATGGCCGCATCAACCAAGAAAAATCCACAGAGCTAATTGCGGGAGTAGAGCAGAAGAAAATTACTATTGACGATGGGCTGAAAGTGATTGATAACTTTTCTGCGGGCTGAAAACCGCCACGGCCTGAGATTTTTGTGCAGCAAAAGGCCATAAGTTCTACTTGCCAGATTCGTCGAACGATGCTGTAATTTGGTCATAGATGCCCCATCGAGTCCATTATTGCATCAGGCTGTTAGCCGGACTCTTTTTCAGTCACCGCCACCAGACAGCCTTCACCTCTTCTGGGTATAACAACCTGGATCATTTTGACTGATTTTGCACATTTCGATCCTGATCGGCCGACCAGGCATCGCTTGTGTGAGAAAGCACAACGTGACCTTACATTTGTGTTTTCGGATATTGATGTCCGTTGTTCTATTAAAACAACGGCATTCGATAATCGCTGTAAGTGCACCGGAAAAGCCGCTTTTGTCCAAGGAGTCATCGAGAGTTGAGCGCATAACAACGCGCCTGCTTGCTCGACAGCCTTATCGGATTTCTTACCTTGCTTCTTCTACTGACGGTTTGCTTGGCAGCTTATCTTGACACGCGAAAGTTCCGGAAGCTGATGGACGACGTAGAAAACGAAAGAGCTGCGCAATTACATCGCTGACCCTTTCAACTCATTGTTTTTCGCACCCGCGAAAAATACTTTACAGCTAGGTTGTGCGCCAACTCGAGTCTGACTTAATCAGGCAGAGTTTTTATGCGTCTATTTTTTACCGCTCGATCTGGTTCGCAAGAACCCTTCTACAAATTTCTTTGGAATATCTGCCGAAGCACCTGCTTTTATAAGCGGCGCGATCTTTGGCTGCGCTACGGCCAATTCTTGTGTTTGGCGTCAACTATTCTGTCCGGCGGTCATCCTAATTGTCGCCGAACATTCCTGAGAGACCATCCAGTCGCCATAAACATACCCCAGAACGCGCACCTTTCAGTCGACTGCCGGCTATTGGTGTGTGAAAGAATCAATTTAACAAGTAGACAGCTTCAAGACTTGAGCTTACCTGCGGTTTGAATGGATTTACGCCGGAAACTTAATAATTGGAGCAGGCTTTTGCAACATTTTGCGTGGCCGAGAATGTTGAATGGTGTGGTGACTTTATATCGGCGCGGAACATTTGGTGGTTACCCACAGATTAATGACCAGTGGGGAGCGGCCTGGCGCTTAACTTGTATTCAAAGAACTCTAAATCCAGGTTTTTCAGGGATTTTGTCAACCAAAGTGAACAATCTGATTGATTTTAGAGACTATTTAGCCCTTCAGGCGTCATTTAATTGATGAGCTGTGGTATTTCTATAAAACATGCACAAATAGTGAACAGGCAATCAGCCCGAAGTCCGGCGGTGACTATTCAATCTGTGCGTTTGACGTAAATTATCTATAGGAAACGAGCTATGAAAACCCCAGATCATCTTGAGCCTCATGACTCAATTGTGCTGATATTTCACCCATCAAATGCGCCAAATTTTTTTAACTCAGATGGCGTTTTAGAGTTCGACGGCGAAGGGTCAATCGCTCTCCCTATTCAGAAACAATTTAAAGATGCGATGGTGAAAATGTTAACGGAGTTTGCAGCTTTTCGGCAATCGCCAGTTGTGGATGTGGAATCCAGATTGAGAGTAGACCCAAACAATGAGCCGGAATTTCCGGCTACCCATGTTGTGCGTCTTGTCGGCCAAGATGTTGGCATTAATGATGTGGAACGGTTCAGGGCGGCAGCTCAGTTTGTGGTCAGGGAATTCATGCCCCAGCGTTCGATTGAAGAAATTGAAATGGAGCATTTTCTCTCGGAGGATGAAAAAAAGTTTCTTGGTATTTGCGCGCGGTGCATTGCTGCAAAATTTGCCAACAAATCTATCACTCAGGGTTTTGTTGTACGATTCGGACCTGCTGACCTCCACGGTGTGATCGTTCAGGGCGTTATGGCGCCGCTGTTGATTGAGGAAAAGGCGAACACCACCATTCATGGTGAGGCCCGGCCGGTGGGTTTCGATGCAAACAAACACACGATTATTCTGTCTTGTGACGAGGCAGCTAATGATCCCAGAGAGTCTCCTTTTAGCAAAGGCCCAGTGGAGCTGCATTGTCATGACGCCCAAATGTTGTTCACGGTTGCGCAGGCTTATCTGAATCGCGCACAGGTCTCATATACGGCACTGGTGCAGCTAGCGGCTAAAACACAGAAGCCGGTAATCACTCTCACGTGCCTTCGGGAGGTTGAAGTGGCTAATGACCCGGGCCACTTTGACCTTGATTAGTCGTCGTCGATCGTCGCATAGGGTGATAAAGGAGTTGCTTGTGGGCAGTAAGCAGCGGTAACAGCGATGAATGCAAGAACCAGTTCAGTGCCGTCGTTGAAGGGACTAATTGCAGGTTTCGCGTGCACCATACCCGCGTAAGCCCTGTGTCGAGGAAAAGCTACATCATAGTTGGCGTTAAAAGAATCGAGTTGAATGGATGAATCTGATGCCAGTCGGAACTCGCCTGCATCAAGAATGTTCAGTGGCCTTGCGATTTCGTTGGGTTTGCCTCTGGTTATTGCAATGTAGGCTTCTTGAGGCAAATTGAAAGACTTAACTATGAGCCTGCAGAGGTGAGCCGCTTTGACGTCATTCATCAGTAGGTGACCATTTCTGCCAATATAATTCGATGCTTCGTCCAGTGTTGGCAGGTCCAGCTCGTAGTTCAGCTCATTTCGTGACGGCAGCCTATCGGACAAGAGTAGCAGCCGTGGCCACACATCGGCCGGCCGTGATTTGAGTAGGTGTTTAGGCAGAGTTTTTCCATAGACATAGCCTTTTTTACCTTTTTCTGGATCAAACACTTTGAACCGCATTCCCGCATTAATCCGATCAACAAAAATTTCTAAATTTGCCAGGTCGCCGGATTGCAGTCGAAGAATACGTTCGATTGCATCTGTTGCGTAGCCAAGAGATATTAAGCGCATTGCCTTGATAACAATCGCGGGTCTGAGTACAGCGTTATGAGAGAAGATTGTTGTCTGTTCGACCTCGCTGATAGGTTCGTCAATACTCCAGGCGTTAATGAAAACAACGTTAGGTATTCTGCTGATGTAATGAGAATCAACAGGTGTAAGGTGGTCTGCCCACTCTAATAAGAGATGATTGTAGGATCGGAACTGTGTCGACGGCGTTTGATGCCCCAGTGCTCGGGCAATGGCCATGGCGCAGCGCCGAGAAGGCAGTTCTTGGTTGCCTAAAATGATTTGTCTTATGGTTGGCGCGTCGAGTGACGTTGTAAGGCTAGTCGTTAAGGGCGTCGGAATATCGAATAATGCAGCTGTTAGAACATTACAAAAAGCGTGCCTGGCCTGATGCAGGCTCATCTGGCGGTTACCGGTGACGCGCTTTAGCGCGTTTGCAATATCAGCGGGTATCAAGCGCGCATACGCAGTTAGCGTGACCCGGTTGTTACTCCATTCATATAAGATTGGTTTATTGGTTGAATCGCCCAACTGAGTGATATATCGCTCAAGCACTGATTGAATCAGAGTGTGCTCAACCTGGGTCAACTCGAACATCAAAGGGACAGCGCGCCGGCTACCTCTTGAGTATTTCAACGATCTAATTGAGTTATTCTGAACCAGTACCCATGTGAGTTCGCCAGCCTGGCACCAATCTCTGCGCATCAGTCCGATGGCTTCCCATGCACGAAGCCCAAAGCGATAGCATAAAAGAAGTACGAAGGCCCCCAGCATTCCCCGATCAGAGTTATCGCCGTTTGGCTGAAGTAGCGTGTTTAGTGCGAGCAAGTATTCGGCTTCTGAAAACAACCTAGGACGGACAGACCGGCGGGAGCTGCCAAGGTCAAGCTCGTCCCAGTCGGGAGTTGACACGCCAAGTTTGCTTGCCCAGTTGAAAAACTCGATAAGTCGGGCAGAAAAGTAGCTCAGATCCTTCAGCTTTCCGGCATGTAGCGTGAGCATTTGAGCGCAAAGACCAGTAATTTCCTCTTCGCTCATCGTCATCAAATCTGCGTCGCTGGCAATACCTTTGAATGCCGTCGTCAAAGCTCCTAAATAGCGTTTTATCGAGTTGGCCGCATAAGGGTCATGGTTTTGGCCGTGCTTGCCTTTTCCTTTTCGAACCCGGTGAGCAATCCAATAACCAACCAACACGACGGCTGAGCTGACAGAATGCGATGCAGCTTTGCAATGCTGTTCAATTATTTTGGCTGTTTTGAGCGCACCGCTTTTTGTATATTGGTTCAGGATATCCTGAATTTTTTGGAAAAAAGATGTTGCGGAATCATAAAACGCTTTCGGATATAGGGAGGATGCCATGGCCGGAATACTCGGAAGCGTTGAGTGTTCCAGTGACCCTTCTTCGTCCATGCTGTCAGGAATTTGATAGCGTTTGCCCTCCGTTAAACGTAGGTAGTCATATAGGCAAATACTGGTTGATGGATTCCGTTCGCTGAGTGCAGCAGCTACAACGCCCGGCAATTCAATGAGATTTTTCTGTTCAACGGTACGCAGTAGCTTTTTGAGTAACCAAGCTAATGTCCGTACCGGCTGCTCTGTCCCTGTATCTGGTTCGGCGCTCTCAAGTATGTTTACAAGAGTTAAGAGCGGTTTTGGGCAATAAGTAGTGTCTAAAACAATGGTCGTTTTTATCCCAAGCCCCTGCGCCAACAAACGACCGGTTGTATGATCAATCTGATGGCGCTGAATAGGCTGGTCAAAATCTTCAGGCTCCAACAACTCGCTATATTCAAGAAATACACGCTGATCGTGTTGGATCACCCGGTAATTTTTGCCTTGTATCAGGTCTTCAATCATTTTTGGATAAGAAATCAATTTTTCAATGGCAAAGAAGAAGGCGCCAAGCGCTAAGGCATTGCCTTTTGAAAACCGGGTTTGCCGGATCGATAATTTTGTTTCCTGAACCCACTGTTGCAAGGTTGGCATCAATCGAAAGGCATTAAGGCATGAGCTCCGTAGCAATGAACGTTCACTTTGCAGTCTTGCTAGTCGATGATGGATAAAGCGGCGGTTTTCGGACTTGGAGTCCTCAAGCCATTGAATCAATACCTCCATGCGGATGCTTGCGTAAGAGTGAGGTAGCCCGTTTTCACGCATCAGCATCTTTCGTGCGAGGTTATCAACGTAGTCTTGAGTTAGCTCATCACACGGATTGGTTTCACGATAAAATTCGAGAGACTTTCTTGCTGAAAGACGAGCTTCATCACGGGCCCTACGTCGCTTTTGGGCGCGCTTTGCCTGACCGAAAATGCTCGGCTCGGCGTAACTTAGTAACGCTGGCTCGGTTTTCAGTGCCAATGAGTTAAGCGATGAGTGTTCGGGAGGCGTAATAAAACCCAACTGATCAAAGCAGGCATTGAGTATTGGCCGGTATCGTTTGGCGTCGTCCGTCCAGCACCGTGGTGAGTGGTCACCATAGCTAGCCGCGCCGCGCTCACCGTGCCCCATCCAGCCGTCGATTACCTCGGGAGTAACGTGACATCGTGCCAATTGCTGAGCGAATCGGTGCCGGAATAGGTTTTTGGGTAATGGCCAATCAAACAGCTTATTACCTGGCAAGTCCTCGTCATTCAGTGTGTGCCACTGCCCATAGCTATCTAACAGAAAAAACAGGGGTAGGGAGCTAGATTTTCCGGCCAGCAGATCTTCGATACGTTGAGCCAGCGTGTTGCCCAAAGATTGAAGGGGCTCACAAAGTTGGCGGAGATGTGTGCGATAGGCGTTAAAAATTGCAAAGGCCCCGTCTGCGAGCGGCACTAACCGACCGTTATGTATGCCATCGTCTGATTTATCGTTGATGAAAACAGCGGGAATCTCGTCGCAGAAATGGCTTATGGACTCAAACGGCTCAGAGAGATGGCGGCAACCCGTGGCTGCATAGAGTGCCATAACCGTGTATTCCACCAGGTTGTTGTGGAACGCAATAGGGTCATCATTGAAGCTGACCGACAGGTTGTCATTGGCTTTACCGATCCCGTCCACCAGTAGCGTTTCCAACGGTGCCAGCAAACTGCCAAGTAGGTTAACCCTTTCAGACGTGTCAGAACTTTTTTGCAATTTTAATGCGAAACCGCTTTGAACTTCTCGAATGTCCCAGTTGGCATAACCGCACGCCGCGGGTAGGGCAGCGCTGGGATGAGCAGAAATCAAGCGTGCGAGAGAGTGGTCCACCGTTTGGCTAAAAACACGTTGGGGTTGGATGTTGGCGAGTTTAGCGCTGCTCAGTCTGGAAAAATGTTTCTTAGCGTGGCCATCAAACCACATTCTAGGAGTTACTTGGTGGGCTCGAACCCATAGGTCATGAAGGGATTTTGCGTGGGAATCATAGGCTTCGTAGCTCGATCGCAGAACGTCGCAAATTCGTTTGGGTAATATAACGTCAAGAGGCTCAGCGAACGCTTCAATGGCCAAAAGGTTGTGGCCACTGGGTGACCAAGAATGATGTCTTTTGGGTGGATGACGATGAGCTCTGCTGAAGTCTTTGGAAAGACTCCACTCTGGCTCAGGAACGTCGGTTATCGCAAACTCGAGTGTGAAATCAAGCGAGCGCGCAAAATGAATGGCTAGCCAAGTTATTGCAGCGCCTAGTTTTTCTCCGAGATCTGGTGATTTGAGCGCCTCATCTAGCCAATTTTCAAGATCAATAACCTCGGGAGGGAGGGCTTTTTCCCAGGACCAAGGGAGGTAGTGGGATAACTCTGCGCTTTGAAGTAAAACACTCCGGCCAGAGAGGCGTTGGCGCTCTGGCGTGTCGTCTGAATCAACTTCAATCCAGACCGACTGTTCTAGATCTTCTTCATCCGCTTGGGAATTATCTGGGTCGACGTAAACAAGTGCTTGATTAGTGCTTAGATCGTTTTTGGAAAATGACAGGTGGCCGTGTTCTGGCAGGATGCCGTCAAAAGATGGCGTGAACGGGGCTGTGTCCTCTTTCTGGCCTTGTATCGGATTGCAATGTCCTTCTGCAACGGTCCGAGCGGCATCGAGTACTCTCCTTATCCCGCGGCTCGTTGTGTTGGGATACGACGGTTGCAATTGAGTTGAAGCGTACTGGACCGCGAGCGTAAATTGTTCAAAAGTGAAGTGCTTGTTGGGAAACTTCTGGTTCGCTCGTTCTAATAGCCTATCGATCATCTCCCATTTTAAATTGTTGGTGTCGAGGCTCAGGGAGCTCGCAATTATTTGTACCTGTTTGTCGTGATAACAGTGGTGATTAACTGTGCGCTGCAGTGCTTGAACAATGAGCCAAATGCGTAAGTATCTACGGAGAGGATTAGCGTTGCGAGAAAGTGCATGTGGAGGCGGGTTAACGATCATTTCGAGAAGAAAGTGTTTTTTCTCGAATTGAGCACCCGCATCTCGCAGTACCGTTTTGGTCTGGCTCCGCGTGCCGCTTTGCGGGATTCCGGCGTAAGCTGTTGCGATTACCGCGGATTGTTTGTAACAAACGGCCAGCCTACTTAATTGCGCTACGTAGGGATTATCAGACCATTGCTCAAGAACCGTCTGAGATTCCGTGTTGGACAATTCGCGGCAAAGATTGCCAATGATGGTGAAGTTTTCAGTGAACCCGAAGGTGAGGGCAACTGCTTCAAAAATCCCTGAGACCTGAGATTCCAAAGCCCAAGCTCTGAGTGTGTCAAGATGATCACCGGTGAGCCTTACGGTCGTTTCTTGGTTGCCTCGACTTTCGATTCGGTGCCCAACTTGATCGTCTTTAATCGCCATTAATGCACGTAGCCTCCATCCGCTATCTGAGCTACGATTCTATTTCATACATCAATTAACAGCAACTTACGTCAAGTGGGAACAAAATTGCTGATCCACTCAGGTCATTCTCATAACCGTCGTAGGTTCGAATCCTGCCCCCGCTACCATATTAAAGAAAGGCAGATCAGTAACTTACTGGTCTGCCTTTTTTCGTTATTGGGTTTGAGAATCTCTTAGTCTGGTCCCAGAACGGGTGTAGGTCCGGGTTGTTCATGCGAGATTCCTCCTCCGGTTTCCAATCTAATGTCTATTCAGGTTCTTGGGTGCCTTCAATTTCTAGAGCAGCTTTATCAAAGGTATACAAAGGGTGAGCTGACGACTTGGCCTTGCGTCCATGCCTCAAAGCTTTGTTCACAATCAGGGCGTCAGCAAAATCGGCCTGCTTGGTCTTGCCACCAACCTTTATCGGTTTTGCGTTTGCATAGTCGTCCAGAGCGCACCAAACGGCCTGCTCATCCTCAAATGCCACGTTAGGCTCTTCAATTAGGCTATGCAGAACCCTTGTCAACACTTCTTTAGGTAGCTGATACCGTTTACCACGCAACGTCCAAACGGTTTCGACCAACACCGCATCTGTGAGCAATATTTTCTCGGTGCCTTCAAAAATTCTGCTGGCCTTTCGTGATTGCTTAACATCGTCTTGCAACAAATAGCGGAGCACGATATTTGTATCGACGGCAATCATGGATGCAGGGCACTCTCAAGCGATTCTTCCTCGCTCATCTGATCTTTGACCTGGATGTTTTTTAACAGCCCCTTGGCTGCGCCCATATGCTTAGTGACAATAGAGATCACGCCCTTCCGACTGACATAGCTCACATATTCATCGCCGGGCTGGATACCTGCTATTGAACATTGCTCAATGGGTAAGGTTACTTGTCTTTTTCGACTGACAACTGGCATGTAACACCTCTTTACTAATTTAAATTAAGTAAAGATTATCATTGCTTTACTTTGCCAGCAAGGTAAAGATAAGGGTTCACCTATCTTAAGCGCCCGCGACGGCCCAGAATCACCGCGACGGGTGAGTCTTGCTTCCTTTTTCTGTCCGGAATTTGGCCGGAATGCCTTTGTAAGTTTCAGTTAACCCGTTACCCCACCTCGACTATTTTTAACTCAGTTTCACAATGACAATAAAATGACAATTTTGGAACAATAATGGCGACGTAATACACACATTGGATCGATCGAATTTTGTAGACTCATCTAAATTCGACGGTTCTATGGTGTAAAAAATAATTATATGCGTCAGTAAAAAATTAATGACGGTTTCAGCCGTGGTATTTATGACAGTCTTGCTGACCGGCTGTGGAGGTGGAGCATCGGGAAGCTCAAGTGGCACCGCAGAAAATGGTTCGTCGAATGTCTCTGTAACCAGTAAATCTGCCTCATTAAGCTGGAATGCGCCCTCGGAAGTTGTAAGTAAAACGATATAAAAAGCATTCAGTAGACAAGTATGCAGGCTTGAATGCCCAGGGAGAGGGCACTTCAAACCGGGTAGATGACAGGCAGCTTGATGGTAAATTCCGACCCCACGCCTTCCTCCGAGACGGCATTGATTTCGCCCCGGTGCTTTTCTACTACCACATTGACAAACGACAGACCCAATCCCGCGCCGTGGTTTCGCGACAGCTCACTGCTTTTCTGGCGCCGGAAGCGGTCAAACAGGTGGGGGATTTCGCTCTCAGCGATACCACTGCCTTCGTCACTGATGGTCAGGCAGGCCTGGTGGCCAGCCTGGAAGGCCTGAATG
>JBDNIR010000131.1:0-4146 GCA_041688195.1 Marinobacter sp. | reverse complement strand
CCGCAGGACAGGGTCAACATTTTCCCATTGTCCGCCCTCAAGACGGCGATAGAAGCAGCTTCTGCGTCCCGTGTGACAGGCAATGCCGCCCGCCTGTTCCACTTTCAGCAGCACGACGTCGTCGTCGCAATCCAGCCGGATCTCGACAATCGTCTGGCCATGCCCGGATGACTCGCCCTTGCGCCAGAGCTTACCCCGTGAACGGGACCAGTACACCGCTCGGCCCTCAGCAGCGGTCAGCGCGAGGGACTCCCGGTTCATCCATGCCATCATCAGAATGTCACCGGTGGTGGCGTCCTGAGCGATGGCAGGGACAAGGCCGTCATCCGTCCAGCGGATGGCATCCAGCCAGGCGAGGCTTTCAACAGTAGGTGATGAATCTTGCATTTCTGTGAATCCCGAGCTTTTCATTAATCAAAAGTGTTCAGCGCGTGCCCCGGAATACCAGGAAGGCCGCTGCACCCAGCATCACCCACCCATGAGCAGGCAATTCCCGGGCCAGTATCAGTGCATCTTCCTGGCTGGTCAGCCAGGCAAAACTCACCAGGACGGCTGCAAGCGCGGTGTAACGCCAGCGTTTGTTGATTCTGCTCTGCTGCTCGCGGAGTTGTACCAGCATGGACTCGCTTTGTGCACCGGAGGGGTGCGTATTGCGTATCTGAACCAGTGCGTCGTGCACCAGTTGAGGCATTTCCGGTGACTGCTCGAGCCAGGCAGGCAGATGCGATTGTAAAGATTGTATCAGGCCGGAGGGTCCGATGCGCTTGCGCATCCAGTTTTCCAGGAACGGCTGGGCGGTGTTCCAGAGGTCAAGATCCGGATACAACTGGCGGCCCAGGCCCTCCACGTTGAGCAGGGTTTTCTGCAACAGTACCAGTTGGGGCTGAACTTCCATGTCAAAACGTCGGGCGGTCTGGAACAGGCGCAGCAGGAACTGGCCGAAGGAAATGTCCTTCAGTGGACGCTCGAAAATAGGCTCACAGACGGTGCGGATCGCGGCTTCAAATTCGTTTACCCGGGTTTCCGGCGGCACCCATCCGGACTGGATGTGCAGTTGAGCGACCTGGCGATAATCCCGCTTGAAGAAGGCCAGCAGGTTACGGGCAAGATAGCTCTGGTCATCCGGCGCCAGGGTGCCCACGATACCGAAATCAACGGCAATGTATTTCGGATCGTTAGGGTGGGTGGCATCGACAAAAATATTACCGGGGTGCATGTCGGCGTGGAAAAAATTGTCCCTGAAAACCTGGGTGAAAAAGATCTCTACGCCTTTTTCCGCCAGCACTTTCATATTGACTCCGGCGGCATTGAGGGCATCAATATCGGCCACCGGAATGCCCTGGATGCGCTCCATGACCAGCACTGACTTACGGGTGTAGTCCCAGTCAATGGACGGGATATAGATCAGAGAGGAACTCTCGAAATTACGCCGCAGCTGGCTGGCGTTGGCGGCTTCCCGTTGCATGTCGAGCTCATCGTAAATAGTGGTTTCGTAGTCCCGCACAACATCCAAGGGCCGAAGCCGGCGGCCTTCGGACCAATACCGCTCAAGTCCGTTCGCCATAAAGTACATCAAGGCGATGTCCTGGCGGATGGTGCGCTCAATGGCGGGTCGGATGACCTTGACTACCACCCGGCGCCCGTCCTTTAGTGTGGCAGCATGAACTTGCGCGACTGACGCTGATGCCATCGGTGCCAGGTCAAACTCGGCAAACAGTTCACCCACAGGTGCCCCCAGAGAGCGCTCGATAATGGCTTTTGCCTGCTCCCCCGGAAACGGTGGCACCCGGTCCTGAAGCTGCTGCAGCGACAGCGCCATATCGTCGGGCAGCAGGTCCCGGCGGGTTGACAGTATCTGGCCGAACTTGACGAAAATTGGCCCCAGTTCCTGAAGGGCAAGCCGCAGCCTGTCCCCCCGGTCTAGTTTCGGTTGTGGGAACAGGTGCCAGGGTGCCAGCAGGAAAAGAACTTTCAGCACCGCTGGCAGGTCTGCGATTGGTAAAAAAGTGTCGAGCCGGTATTTGCAGAATACCCAGGCAATTCGGCAGAGGCGTTGCAGGCGAGTCACGAGTGCTCCGGAGGTAAGTCGGCGGGGTGGGGCAAGCCAGACTGTTGACTGAGCCGTTCAATGCGTGCGTCCAGACGTTCGACCTGCAGGCTCAATTGGTCAATATCTCCGAAGGTGGCCTCCAGTTCCCGTCTGCCCGGCAGGCTCCGGCTTTCTTCGTGGATATATTCTTCCACGTTGGCGTTGAGCACGGAGAAGGCTGATTTACTCCAGCGTATCGCCGCTCGCAGGCGCTGGCCGATAAAGTGAGCCGGAATGTCACCGATGTGCTGGGCCAGCGCACCTTCCCAGTCCGGATTGAGTTGCTCCAGAGTACGTTGGAGCTGGTGTGCTGTTGCGGTATCGCCTGCCACGGTCAGGCGCCCGCTGGCAAATACGCTGTTGTCCCCCAAAGCCAGGGCTGCAAACGCCAGTGGCCGGCCGGATAGTTCCAGCGCGGGCTCTTCTACAGGGCTGCCGCCAACGCTGACCTGCTCTCCGACAGCGGTGAGGGTGAGCGTCAGTGGCGCGGGTTCGGTTATCGAGAACTGAACAGGTCTGGCCAGAACCTCAAGCAATGCCGTGCGCCCGGGCGGGTCCAGCTCGAGCGCCTGGTTAAGGGCACCTTCGATGACCCGGGTCAGCGCGGCCTGCAGGGTAGGGCCGGGAAACATCAGGGCTTGATTCCCACGTGCAGTGCCACGACGCCACCGGTCATGTTGAAGTATTTGCAGTTGACCAGCCCGGCCGCATCCATCATACCTTTAAGGGTGTCCTGGTCAGGGTGCATGCGGATGGATTCTGCCAGGTATTGGTAACTGGCAGAATCACCGGCGATCAGCTGGCCCATCAGCGGCAGGGCGTTAAACGAGTAAAGATCGTAGGCCTTGCTCAGCAACGGGTTGGTGGGTTTGGAAAACTCCAACACCATCAGCTTGCCGCCGGGCTTTAATACCCGGGTCATGTCTCGCAGGGCCTGATCTTTATCGGTCACATTCCGGAGGCCGAACGCGATGCTGACGGCATTGAAACTGTTGTCTGGGAAGGGCAGATGTTCGGCGTCGGCCTGAACATATTCGATGTTACCGGCGTAGCCCCGATCCGTCAGACGGCTGCGTCCTACCTGCAGCATCGAGGCGTTGATATCGGCCAGTACAACCTGTCCACCAGGGCCGACCAGATCCGAGAACTTCATGGTCAGGTCACCGGTACCGCCGGCAATGTCGAGTACCCGCTGACCGGGGCGGACGCCGCTGAGCTCGATGGTGAAACGTTTCCAGAGCCTATGGATACCCATCGACATCATGTCATTCATCAGGTCGTATTTGCCTGCCACGGAATGAAACACGTCGGCCACCTGGCCCGCCTTCTGGTCCTTGTCGACAGAGCGAAAACCAAAATGCGTGGTGTCGTCCCGGCGCGGCTGCTCGCCCGAGGGCGGGGTGGGGGGGTGTTGTTGGGTCATGTGATGATCCTGATTGAGTCTGAACCCTGTATTCTAACGGTCACGGGGCTGGCTACAAGCACATTCCCCAAATCCGGCGGTTTGGTTTTATATTTGCGCTCGGGCGTCATTTTCTTAAACTATCGTGAACGTTACTGATCGGGAATACCCAACATGTCCACTATTGATGTTCGCCGCAACCACACGCTCGATGAATCCCATGCCCGTGAGGCGGCCGAAGTCCTGGCCAGGGACCTTTCCCAGCAGTTCGATGTGGATTACCAGTGGGACGGCGACCTGCTTCGGTTCAAGCGTAGCGGTGTAAAAGGCCATATGGACCTAAGTCCGGACACCGTTCATGTTCATCTTGAACTCGGCCTTATGTTGCGCCCGTTCAAGTCTCGCATCGAACAGGAAATCAACAGTCAGCTGGACCAGCTCGTTGGTCCGGCCTGAGCTGCCTTGATTCTTATTTATTCGTACAGCAATGCCCTTTGTAGCGTTAGCGTTGAACCTGCCCATTGTGTAATTTTTTGTTTTTCGGGCTTTGTGGAGCCATCAGTGCTTGTCTGGCACAATGCTGGGTCGCTTTTCACTCTCTTCTTTACTAGCCGGGGTAGTCAGGCCTTGAGTCTCGAGGAATCATGTTTACTTT
>JBDNIR010000130.1:0-9434 GCA_041688195.1 Marinobacter sp. | reverse complement strand
GCCCTGGCCCAAAGTGATGTGGCCGAGTATCGGCTGGTTACTGAAACAGCCACCAACCTGATTAAAAAGGTCAGAGAGCAGGACGATTCGGTTCACATGATCGATGCCCTGCTGCAGGAGTACAGTCTCGACACCCAGGAAGGCATCTTGCTGATGTGTCTGGCAGAAGCGCTGATGCGTATTCCAGACAAACATACTGCCGACGCACTGATTCACGACAAAATGTCGGTGGCAGACTGGCAAAAACATGTCGGACGCAGCGAATCCACCCTGGTCAACGCATCCACCTGGGGCCTGTTGTTGACGGGTCGTGTGGTCAAGATGGACAAGCGTCTCGATGGTTCACCGTCGAATGTCTGGAATCGTTTGGTCAAACACAGTGGCGAACCGGTCATACGCGGTGCCATGTACAAGGCTATGGGTATCATGGGTAAACAGTTCGTGCTGGGGCGCGATATCCGTGAAGCCCTCAAGAACGCCCGTGTGTGCCGGGATGAAGGCTATACCTATTCATTCGACATGCTCGGCGAAGCTGCCATGACCAGGGACGATGCTGCTCGTTATCTGCAAGATTATCTGGACGCGATCGACGCGGTAGGCAGTGATTCCTATCCCAAACGCGAGACGCTTGCGCCGTCTATTTCCATCAAGCTGTCGGCTCTGCACCCCCGCTATGAAGAAGCCCAGGAAGAGAGGGTGCTTGTTGAACTTTATGAGACCCTGACCAACTTTCTTGAAATCGCTCGGGAAAAGGGCGTCTCCATAACAGTCGATGCCGAGGAAATGGATCGGCTTGAGCTCTCCCTGAAGCTCTTTGAAAAAGTTTACACCTCACCAGTAACCAAGGGTTGGGGCGGTTTTGGCTTGGTTATCCAGGCGTACTCGAAACGGGCATTGCCGGTGTTGTGCTGGCTAACCAAGCTGGCGAAAGAGCAGGGCGACGAGATACCTGTTCGATTGGTTAAAGGTGCCTATTGGGATACCGAGATTAAACTCTGTCAGCAATTGGGGCTTGATGGGTATCCCGTGTTTACGCGAAAAGAGGCGACAGATACCTCTTATCTGGCCTGTTTGCGCTTCCTGCTAAGCGACTACACCAAGGGTGCATTGTACCCTCAGTTGGCGAGCCACAATGCTCATACCGTGGCATCCGTGTTGGCGATTGCCAAAAACAAAGACCGCAAGTTCGAATTCCAGCGGCTGCACGGTATGGGTGATGCTCTGTATAACACCATTCTCCAGGAAGACCACATTTCGGTGCGCATCTATGCTCCGGTGGGTGCTCACAAGGATTTGTTGCCGTATCTGGTGCGCAGATTATTGGAAAACGGTGCCAACTCGTCTTTCGTCCACCGTCTCGTGAATGCTGGCACACCGGTTGAAGATCTCGTGCAAAACCCGGTACAGCAGCTGCAAAAGTACGACTCGCTGCCCAACGACCGTATTGTGTTGCCAGGTCTGATTTTTGGTAAGGAACGCCCTAATTCCAAGGGTGTGAACCTGCACGTGTCGGCGCACCTTGACCCGTTACTCAAAGGGCTGGAAAAGTGGCGCACAGCTCAATGGGAAGCCGGCCCGATTATCAATGGCAGCCTTCGTAAAAACGGCAACCAGGAAGCAGTCCGGGCACCCTATGATCAAACTCGGGCGGTTGGGAGCGTATACTGGGCCAGTGCCTCCCAGGCGGGGGAAGCCCTGGAAGTGGCTCATCATGCGTTTCCACGTTGGAACGAAACACCGGTGGACGAACGTGCCAAGTGCCTTGAGCGCTATGCGGACTTGGTGGAAAGCCACACTGAGGAACTCATGGCTATATGCTGCCGTGAGGCGGGCAAGACCCTTCAGGATGGCATCGATGAAGTCCGGGAAGCCGTCGACTTCTGCCGTTACTACGCCATTCAGGGGCGTTCGCGCTTTACCTCTGCTATCACGTTGCCCGGCCCGACAGGCGAAAGCAACGAATTATACCTTGAGGGCAGGGGTGTGTTTCTCTGTATCAGCCCCTGGAATTTCCCGCTGGCGATCTTCACCGGTCAATTGATGGCAGCGCTGGTGGCGGGCAACACGGTCATTGCCAAACCCGCAGAACAGACCAGTCTGGTGGCATATCGTGCGGTTGAACTTATGCTTGAAGCTGGTTTTCCGGCAGGTGTCATCCAGTTTCTACCAGGCGATGGGGCGAAACTGGGCAGTGTCCTGACGCCCGATTCCCGAATCGGTGGGGTGGTGTTCACCGGTTCAACCCAGGTTGCTCACGCAATCAATCGCACATTGGCTCAGCGGGAGGGCCCGATTGTGCCCTTGATCGCAGAAACCGGTGGTCAGAATGCGATGATTGTTGACAGCAGTGCTTTGCCTGAGCAGGTTGTCCGGGATGTCGTGCATTCATCCTTCGCCAGTGCAGGCCAGCGTTGTTCGGCATTGCGGGTACTGTACATCCAGAAAGACGTTGCGGATCGCATGGAAACGTTGTTGGCCGGAGCCATGCAGGAGTTGACAATAGGTGATCCGGCATTGCTCAGCACAGACGTCGGACCAGTGATCGATGAAGAAGCTCAGACCGGTTTGCAGCGGCATTTGGCGGAGCTTGAGCAGTCGGCCCGGTTTATTGCGAGGACGCCGATGCCACCTTCTTGCAAGAGTGGCTATTTTATTTCACCGTCGGCTTACGGTATCGACAGTATCAGCGAGCTGAAAACCGAGCACTTCGGCCCGATTCTGCACGTCGTTCGCTACGCAGCAGAGGAACTGGATAACGTCATCGATGACATCAACAACGCCGGTTATGGGCTGACTCTTGGCATCCATAGTCGTAGTGAATCAACCGCTTCCTACATCGAGAAGCGGGTCAAAGTTGGTAACACTTACATTAACCGCAACCAGATTGGTGCGGTGGTAGGTGTCCAGCCCTTTGGTGGTCGAGGCCTCTCAGGCACAGGACCTAAAGCCGGTGGACCGCATTATCTGTTGCGATTCGCTACCGAGAGGGCTCGTACCATCAATACCACGGCGCTGGGAGGTAATGCATCGTTACTTTCGCTGGGAATCGAAAAGGTTTGAAGAGCGAAGCGGTTCTACGCGGTGCGCAATAAAAACTGAACGATAAGGAGGTAAGTATTGAAATGCAGACGCTGGCGTTGTAAGCAGTAGCACACTATCACGTGATCAGGAGAAGAGTTACAACAACAAAGCGCGCGACTATCGGGTTCAACACGGTAAACGCGACAAACGGTCGAGGCTATGCCCGACCTAATGACTGGAGAAGTCTTATGGCTATTGGTGTTTGGATCAGTCTATTTGCTTATTTTGCGGTCATGATTGCCATCGGCATTTATGCTATGCGCAAATCTACGTCTTCGTCTGAAGATTATATGTTGGGCGGGCGATCGCTCAGTCCAAAAGTGGCGGCCCTTTCGGCTGGCGCTTCGGACATGAGTGGATGGTTGCTTCTGGGTCTGCCGGGGGCGCTGTATGTATCCGGTCTGGCCTCAGCCTGGATTGGTATTGGCCTGTTTGTGGGTGCGTTCGTTAACTGGGTGCTTGTTGCGCCTCGTTTACGCGAACAAACCGTACACTACGGTAATGCCATTACCATTCCATCTTTCCTGGCAAACCGGTTCCCGACTCAGGCGCTATCATTGCGAACAGTGTCGGCGATCGTCATCGTCGTCTTCTTTGCAGTCTATACGGCGTCTGGTCTGGTCGCTGGTGGTAAGCTGTTCGAAAGTGCGTTTGCCGGAATTTTCAACTTCGGTGGCCTGAGCGACTACGGCGTGGGTATCGTCATCACACTGGGCGTCGTACTGGCCTACACGGTTGTTGGCGGGTTCCTGGCAGTGAGCATGACGGACTTTGTTCAGGGTTGCATCATGATGGTGGCACTGGTGATCATGCCGGCCGTTGTGCTCTTTGGCGAAGGCGGCGGTGGCTATGCGCAGGCGTCACAGACCTTGAATGAAGTTGATCCCACGTTGTTGTCCTGGACTGAGGGACTGACCTTTATCGGATGGCTTTCCGCGGTTACCTGGGGGCTGGGTTATTTCGGTCAGCCTCACATCATCGTGCGCTTCATGGCCATTCGTACTCTTAAAGATGTTCCGACTGCCCGCAACATCGGTATGGGCTGGATGGCGATTTCGCTGATTGGTGCCATTTCTCTGGGTATCTTTGGTCGGGCCTATGCGGTGCGCAACGGTTTGGACGTGGCGGATCCGGAAACCATCTTTATCATCCTGGCTGACCTGCTGTTTCATCCGCTGATTACCGGTTTCCTCTATGCCGCGCTGTTGGCTGCGGTCATGAGTACCATCTCCAGTCAGCTTCTGGTGTCCTCGTCCTCTCTTACGGAAGACTTCTACCGCCTGTTCCTGCGCAAAGAAGCGGGTGACCGCGAGTGCGTGAACGTTGGTCGTGTTTGTGTGGTCTTGGTTGGCCTGGTTGCTGCCGTTATTGCTTCTGATCCGAACTCTCAGGTTCTGGCACTGGTCAGTAACGCCTGGGCAGGCTTTGGTGCCGCGTTTGGCCCGCTGATTCTCCTGTCCTTGATGTGGCCGCGTGCGAACGGCGCCGGTGCCATCGCTGGCCTCGTTGTTGGTGCAGTCACCGTTATGATCTGGATTTCACTGGGCTGGAACGGCGAGTTCATGGGTGGCCCGGGCGTTTACGAGATCATTCCAGGCTTCATCGCTGCCTGGATTGCGATCATGGTTGTGAGTCTTGCCACCGCCGATGCTGGCGAGTACCAGGTGATTAACCGGTAATACCGAGCGTAAACACCACTCGGAATGATTAAAAGGGCTCCTACGGGAGCCCTTTTTTTACGAAGGTATCATGGTTGTATGATTATCCAGCGGCTATTCTATTGATGTGGCCATCCGGCTTGCGCATTTAAAAAAAATAACAGGAATGACGGGGAATCCCATGCAAAAGAAACCTTTTTTCAAATCAGCTCTCGGGTTGATTGCCGCCGATCTTGGTGAGATGTTACGGGTATTTGCTTTCGGCTTGTTCGGTGTTTACGCCATTATTGCGGGGCTTGAAGGTTATCTTGAGCACCCCCTGAGTTGGTGGGTTCGACTGATTATGTTCCCGGTAGGCGCCTTGATGCTGTGGCCTCATGACAGTCTGATGCTTGACTTCGCGGGCTTGGGGATATTCATTGCCATGCTGGTGTGGAGTGCCCGGAAAGGTAACGGAAAACAAGACAGCGCTCAGCAAAGTCCGGTTACAGCGTGACTGTGTTGGATGTGGTGGCGCTGCTGTTACTGGGTGGCGTTGCAGGCTTTATCAATGTGTTGTCGGCCGGTGGATCGATGCTCACGCTGCCGCTGCTGATGTTCCTGGGCCTGCCGCCTCAAGTGGCTAATGGCACCAACCGCGTCGCCATAACGCTTCAGAGCATTACAGCCGTCGGTGGCTTCTTTCGGGGTGGGCACGGCAACCTTGAGGTCAGTTTTCGCTTGGCAGTGCCCGCCATCCTCGGTTCGCTACTTGGGGCCTGGGTGGCCACATGGGTTTCCCAGGAGACGTTTGAGTTTGTGCTTGTCGCGGCCATGATTGGTGCCTCTGTCTTCATGACCTTGCCCCAGCCGACACTGGATACCCGGCCGTTAACGCCCGAACGGCTGGGGCCCATGACTTACTTCGCGATGTTCCTGATCGGCCTGTATGGGGGGTTTATCCAGGTGGGCGTGGGCGCGCTATTTATTGTAGTACTGTACCGGATGCTCAAGATCGACCTGCGGCAGGTCAATGTTCTGAAGGTCTTTATTATGCTGCTCTACACCCTGCCAGCTTTAGCTATTTTTGCGATCAGCGATCAGGTGCGTTGGGTGATGGGGTTAACTCTTGCTCTCGGTAATATCTGTGGTGCGATGGCAGCGGTGAGGGTGAATATGGGGCACCGTGGCGCCCAGTGGATCAAGTGGCTGACATTGGTCATGGTGGGGGCGATTCTTGTCAGGCTGATCTGGTATTGATCAAGGTTGATCCTGAAAAGCTATTATTTTAAAACGTTGAATTAGCTATACCGCACAAAAAAACGCCAGCCTCAGGGTTGGCGTTTCTGATTAACCCTTCCGGGTCATATCTGGAATCAACTAACGATTCAGGCGACGTTCGCTTCCGCGGCGCGCTTGGTATAGTTGTCCATTTTGTCGAAGCTCAGGTACTTGTAGATATCCTTCGACATGCTGTTCAGCTCCTTGGCGTACTCCATGTACTCCGCTGGGGTTGGCAGCTTACCAAGCACCGCACCGACCGCCGCCAGTTCCGCAGAGGTCAGGTACACGTTGGCACCATCGCCGAGGCGGTTGGGGAAGTTACGGGTGGAGGTAGACAGTACCGTCGATTTGGCAGCAACCCGTGCCTGGTTACCCATGCAAAGCGAACAGCCCGGCATCTCGGTGCGCACACCGGCGGTGCCGTAGATGTTGAAGTAGCCTTCTTCCATCAGCTGGGCTTCGTCCATCTTGGTCGGTGGTGACATCCACAGACGGGTTTTCAGCGGCTCTTTGTTCATCGCCAGCAGTTTACCCGCCGCGCGGAAGTGACCGATGTTGGTCATGCACGAACCGATGAACACTTCGTCCACCTTGTCGCCGGCCACTTCGGACAACATGCGGGCATCGTCGGGATCGTTCGGGCAGCACACGATGGGCTCTTTGATATCCGCCAGATCGATTTCGATCACGTAAGCGTACTCGGCGTCTTTGTCGGCACGCATCAGCTTGGGGTCGGCCAGCCAGGCTTCCATGTTCCTGGCACGACGCTCCAGGGTGCGCGGGTCGCCGTAACCTTCAGCAATCATCCAGCGCAGCATGGTGATGTTGGAACGCAGGTATTCGGCGACCGACTCTTCCGACAGGTTGATGGTACAACCGGCGGCAGAACGCTCGGCAGAGGCGTCGGACAACTCGAAAGCCTGTTCGGCAGTCAGGTGCTCAAGGCCTTCGATTTCCAGGATGCGACCGGAGAACTCGTTGATCTTGGCTTTCTTCTCAACGGTCAGCAGGCCCTGCTTGATGCCGTACAGGGGAATAGCATGGACCAGGTCACGCAGGGTGATCCCCGGCTGCATTTCGCCCTTGAAACGAACCAGTACCGATTCCGGCATGTCCAGTGGCATAACGCCGGTAGCGGCAGCAAAAGCGACCAGTCCGGAACCTGCCGGGAAGGAGATGCCCATCGGGAAACGGGTGTGGGAATCACCACCGGTGCCCACGGTATCCGGCAGCAGCATGCGGTTCAGCCAGGAGTGGATAATGCCGTCACCCGGACGCAGGGCAACGCCGCCCCGGGTCTGGATGAAGTCCGGCATGGTGTGCTGCATCTCTACGTCAATGGGCTTGGGGTATGCCGCAGTGTGGCAGAAAGACTGCATCACCAGATCCGAGGAGAAACCGAGGCACGCCAGATCTTTCAGCTCGTCACGAGTCATCGGACCGGTGGTGTCCTGGGAGCCGACCGTTGTCATCAGGGGCTCGCAATAGGTGCCAGGACGAACACCCTGGTCTTCTTCCAGGCCACAGGCTTTGCCGACCATCTTCTGGCCCAGGGTGAAGCCTTTGGTACCCGCTTCCGGGTCCTTGGGCAGACGGAACAGATCCGTAGCGCCAAGGCCCAGGGTTTCACGGGCCTTGTTGGTCAGACCGCGGCCAATGATCAGCGGAATACGGCCGCCGGCCTGGACTTCGTCCAGGATTACATCGGATTTGAAGCTGAATTCAGAGAGGGTCTCGCCCGCGTCATTCAGGATCTTGCCGTCGTAGGGGCGAACTTCAATTACATCGCCCATGTTCATGTTGTCTACCGGCGCTTCGAACACCAGTGCACCGGCATCTTCCATGGTATTGAAGAAGATCGGGGCCACTTTACTACCGATGCAGATACCACCGGTGCGCTTGTTGGGTACGCCGGGCATATCATCACCGAAGAACCACAGTACCGAGTTGGTGGCGGACTTACGGGAGGAGCCGGTACCCACTACGTCACCAACGAAAGCCACAGGCAGGCCTTTGGCCTTGAGCTCTTCGATCTGGCTCATCGGGCCGGTAACGCCGGGTTCATCAGGGTTCATGCCCTCGCGGGGCATTTTGTAGGCAGCGCGGGCGTGCAACGGGATGTCAGGGCGGGACCAGGCATCCGGGGCGGGTGACAGATCATCGGTATTGGTTTCGCCGGCGACCTTGAAAACGATCATTTTGGTGCTTTCAGGTACTTTATTGCGCTTGGTAAACCACTCGGCGTTGGCCCATGACTCCATTACGCCCTTGGCGACGGCATTGCCGGCATCCATTTTTTCCTTCACGTCGTTGAAGGCGTCGAATACCAGCAGGGTCTTTTTCAGTTGCTCACCGGCCAACTCAGCCAGCTCACTATCATCCAGCAGTTCCACCAGGGCAGCGATGTTGTAGCCGCCCTGCATCATGCCCAGCCATTTGACCGCGGTTTCCTTGCTGATCAGGGCACAGCTGGTTTCGCTTTTGGCAAGCGCGGAC
This sequence comes from Marinobacter sp., assembly GCA_041688195.1. Lineage (GTDB taxonomy): Bacteria > Pseudomonadota > Gammaproteobacteria > Pseudomonadales > Oleiphilaceae > Marinobacter. Next base: position 936 of record JBDNIR010000130.1, on the reverse strand, counting down.
AGGAAGGCAGCTTTTACATACGCAGCCTCATCCACACCCGGCGGGACCCGGTTTTCAAGCAGGTAGACCAGAGTGTCTTGCTCGCCAGCTGGCGGATTTTTCAACAATTCAACCAGTGCTGCGGTTTGCTCGGCGTTCAGTGGTTTCGGGGGGATCCCCTGGGCTTCACGCTCTGCAACGTGTTCACGATAGGCTTCTAACACGATATGGACCCTAATCAGTTGGGATGTCCCGCGTGGGCCACTGGGCTGGCGGGTGTTTTATTGGCGGAAAGGCCGCGAATTGGCGCTATATCCTATAGGAAAACCTGATCAAAGTTAAGCTGGACAATAGGCGGAGCCTGGTGTCCGCTTGTGTATAATGCGCTTTTCCGATCAGTCGACGGTGTTTTTATATGCTTGATGCGCTTCGCGAGATTCATGATTTTCTGCCTTGTCGGACCCCGGAACGATGGATTCAGAACGCCCTGGCAGCGCAGGATGTCATGCTTGTCGACCATGCTCACTGCGAGAAAAAGGCGGCTTCAACGGCGTTGAGTCTGATGTACCGCTATGTTGATAACCCGGATCTGCTGAATAAAATGTCGCGGCTGGCCCGGGAGGAGCTGCGACATTTTGAGCAGGTGTTAGCGATCATGAAAAAGCGAGGTGTGACCTACGGCCATCTGACCCCCGCCCGTTATGCCGCGGGCTTGAGGGAGCCTGTCAGGACAGAAGATCCCGACAAACTGGTGGATGTACTGATTGTCGGGGCGATCATTGAAGCCCGTTCCTGCGAGCGTTTTGCCGCCCTGGCGCCGCACCTGGACAACACGCTGGCGGATTTTTATCGAGGTTTGCTGAAATCCGAGGCGCGGCATTATCAGGATTATCTCAAGCTGGCGGAAGATGCTGCTGGTGAGCCTGTTGAAGGGCGGGTAGCGGTGTTTCTGGAACG
>JBDNIR010000129.1:0-19983 GCA_041688195.1 Marinobacter sp. | reverse complement strand
CCCCGGAGATCAAAGGGGATAGTTTCGAGGCTGAGTTTGCCTGCCTCGACCTTGGAAATATCGAGGATATCGTTCAGCAGCCCCAACAGGCTTTGACCGGCATTCTGCGCCATTTCAAGCCGGTTGCGCTGGCTGGCTTCCAGTTCGCTTTCCAATGACAGGCTCAGCATACCGAGTACACCGTTAAGCGGGGTGCGGATTTCATGACTCATGCTGGCAAGAAAGTCGGCGCGGGCGCGCGCTCGCCGCACGGTGTCTTCCTTGGCCCTGATCAGGGCGCGGTTGCCCCGTTGTAAAGCCTTGTTCTTATCGGATATCTCGCGGGTACGGTCGTCAACTTCTTTCTCCAGCTTGCCGGAGTAGTTCTTCATCTCACTTTCGGCGGCGCGGAGCTGGTCAAGGCTGGAATCTATGGTGTCCAGATGCCGGTTGATAATACCCACCATCTGACCAATTTCATCTTCTTCATGTTTGTGGGGTACTGGCAGACGAACTTTTTCGGGTGTCTTGGGTTCTACCTCACTCAGCGTTTCGATAACGCGAAGCATCGGTTTGGTCAGCACAAAGTAAAAAACGATTAACAGCATGATCGAAAGCGCGAGGCTTTTAACGAAACCACTGACAATGGTGTATCCTGCGCGGCTCAGGAATTCGGTACCGTAGTGGTAGGTATCGATGGTGACCGTCAGACTGCCCAGGGGTATCTCAGCCAGCTGGGGCACACGAAGATCGGTTGAATAGAATTGGCTGGGCTCAAAAAGCATGTCACTGAGCCAGCGATAGCGCGATTCCGGACTACTTCGACTGGCGGCGGCGAGAGTCCTGTCTTCAGGATCGACAATCCGAGCGTCAACAATAGCCGGATGCTTGATCAGTCCGTCCAGCAATTCTTCTGCCAGACGCGCATCAATATTATAGGCAATCTGGGATGCCGGGCTGTGACTGATTTCCATCAGCGCCTGGATCTTGCTGCTCATGTTCTCGCGGGCGTGAACATAGTCCAGCGTAACCTGGCCAATATTGAGAACAAAGCCTACCAACATGGCCAGAAGCACGGTGTTCCGTGTCAGCTTGAAGGAAAGACGCTTGTTGAATGCGGTTGTCAAAACCAGCTACATCCCTGTTTTTCGAACTGAAGTCAAAGTGAGCGAGCTCGCCAGTAGTCCGCCACTATTTGTCGTAATCCGCCTTCTTTTTCCATTCATCATCATGCAGGAAATTATCCCACTCTTTGTCCATACGATGTTGCTGGTCAGATAAATCACCGGTGGACCCATCGGCCATCAGGGCTTCCAGTTCCTTGATCCGGGTCCGGAAGCTCTTGACGGCTTTGAGTGCCAGCGGGTTATCGCTTGATTTGCTCAATTCGGTGCTGGCCATGTGATAGGCATGGATGGCTTTACGAATCTGATTTTGGCGGATGAATTCCCTGGCCTGGAAAACATGCAGATCGGCGTGGGTTTTATGAACGAGGAACAATACATATTTCAGATTCTTTTTTGCCACTGCTGAGTCAATGCGGCGACTTTTATGAAGAGATTCAATAAGTTTGAAAAGATTCTGTAGTAATTCTTTTACGTAGGCAGATTTTTCCGGTGAGTCGATTTTGGCCGGAGCGCGCTGATCCTCACCTTCGACAACTTGCTGTTTCAGTTGCCGGGCTTCGCTCAACCACTGGGCGGCCGGAAGCTGAGTTTTCAGGCTGGCGAGCTCACTGCATATCTCTTCAATACGGGTGAGAAGCAGTAGTTTGAGATCCACTGTCAGGTATTGGCCGGGAATCTCGTTGAGCAGCCGATTGGTGCGGTTATGGCTGTTTTCCAGAGCCGTTACTTTTCGCGCTCGCTCCAGCTTGGCCCGTTCCCGCATTTGGCTGAGAACGATGAGACCAATGGAGACGAACACGATAACAGCAAAAAATATAACAATTATTGTTGTATCCATGCAGTCTGACGCTACCTTTGCTGTTGGTTAGCCATGTTTGCCGCCTCGAGAAACTGCGTGTTCACAGAGACCAACAAGTATCCGAAAGATTAGCAGAAATTCCCCATATAATCCGTTAGCAGATGTTAACGGCCAGTAAGACGCTCACGATTCCCCTTATTTTCGTAAGCTGCCATGACAGCTTCTTTGTATCAGCCCTTTTTATTGCTAGTCTGGCTGGTATTCATTTCCGAAATGCAGCCACTTTCTCAGGTATTGCGGATACTAAGGCGGACGTAAGATGGATATTTCTCGGGTCGACCTGAACCTACTGGTTTATCTGGACGTGTTGTTACGTGAAAAGAACGTCACCAAGTCTGCAAATCATCTTGGTATCACCCAGCCTGCCATGAGCAATGGCCTGCGTCGCTTGCGTGATCTGTTTGGCGACCCGTTGCTGGTGAGAACCAGCGAGGGCATGACGCCAACGGAGCGGGCAGCCGAACTGCAACCACTGGTGAGAAGCATTCTGTCCAATATTGAGCAGGCTGTGCAGGCGAAAACACCCTTTGCTGCCATGGAAAGCCAGCGGGTTTTCCGCATTATGGCCAGTGACTATGCTGAATCCTGTCTGATGCCTCGAGTTCTGCGTCGAATTCGCCAGGAAGCGCCGCACGTTACACTCGATGTGTTAACTCCCAGCGATGTCAGCTTTCTGGATGTGGAGCAGGGTCGTCTCGATATGGCGATTAATCGATTCGACAAAATTCCGCAATCGTTCCATCAAAAGACGCTCTGGACAGAGTATTTTGCCTGTCTGATGAATGCTGACAACCCTATTCTGAAACAGCCCTTTACCCTCGATTCCTATCTGGAAGCCAGCCATATCTGGGTTAGCAAAACCGGATTCGGTGTCGGCGTCGGGGTTAACCCGAAAGATGTACAGCGGCTCGGTTGGGTTGACGAAGCGCTCTCCCTGATGGGCAGGAACCGCCGAATATCGGTATTCACCCGGCATTACCAGGTCGCGATGTTGCTCGCGGAGCAACACGACCTGATTGCGACCCTGCCGAGCCGGGCAGCCTGGCTGCAAAAGGACAACCCGGGGCTCGTGGTCAAGGTACCGCCGTTTGATATTCCGCCGTTTGAGCTGAAGATGGCCTGGAGTCCATTATTGCAGCACAATTCAGATCATCAGTGGCTGCGACAGGTGATTATCGGAGTAGCAGAAGAAGTGGATACCGAATTTGCGCCGTTTGGGCGGCAATTTGAAGCGCCTGACGGTGACATACCAAACCGCTCAGAGCGGTAGCTGACGTAACTCCAGCGACGGACTCGCAGCATCCCACATCCGTTGGAAATTGGCGAAACTTTCTGCCATGTCAAAGCCATGGCGATAGACCAGCGCCGAGCGGTCCGCCAGCATGAAAGGCTGGCTGTCGCACGGGTAGTCCGGATTTCCTTAACCGCGCCTGGAGCCAATTGCCAGCTGTATTTGCGGATCGTAAGTGTCATTCCAGTATCAGATTTCCCTGATTGTACAAGGCGGTTATCAGGCCTAGCAGGGCTTCGTCTTCCAAATAGCCCCTCATCACCTTGGTATCAAGACGATTGCCGCAGCATAAAACCGGAGCTAGCCCGCGGGCATCGCCGCGCAGCAGATAGCGCTCACCGTCTACAAATAGCGCAGTTTCACCTTCAAACTCATGGTAGGCAAAGCGCGATCCTTCATTCCACCGTAGAGTTGCGCCGTCGTCAATCTCTGACAGCAGAGCGCCAGGGGTGATGGGTGAATCTGGCGCCATAATGATCATTGTGGATTTCGGCGCGGTGGCGTACTGGCCAAACCAGTAGGCAAGCTGCTGCGGATCACTTGTGTGCCTGGCAATCATATCGCCGAGGTTGCGGATGACCTCCGGGGAAATAGCCCCAGGGTTTTCCGGGCATTGAAGGTCCGGATCGGCCAGAGGGCTATTGGTCCCGGGCTGAGCGCAGAGAAAGTCGGTGAATCCGGTTAACACGTCGTCCACGGACGGAGCCCGAAAACCCACGGAGAGAGTAATACAGTCGTCTTTGGCAATGCCGTGGTGGCCGACCCCTGGTGGCAGGTACAGCATGTCCCCCGGAGCCAGAGTGACGGTTCCCTCACCTTGCCAGCGGCTGAGAATACGCAATGGCGTACCCTCTACCCGGGGTGAGGTCTCGTCGCAATGGCCACCAAATTCCCAACGGCGATGCCCCTCTGCCTGTAGCAGGAACACATCATACTGATCAAAATGGGGCCCGACGCTACCACCGGCTGGTGCGTAACTGGCCATGACGTCATCCAGGCGCCAGTTGGGCACAAAACGAAAGGCTTCCAGCAGATCAGCCACCTCGGGAACCCAATGGTCAAGGCCCTGCACCAGCAGCGTCCAGTGAGTCTCCGGTAATTGCTCGAAATGCTCGGGAGGAAACGGTCCGTTCTCAAGCTGCCACGGCTTGCCGTGATCGTTTTCAATGACGATGCGGGATTCGACGCTCTCCTCACAGGCCAGCCCGGCGAGCTCGTCCGCCGATACCGGGCTGGAGAAGCCGGGGAAAGCCTGTCGGATTACGAGAGGCTTCTTCTGCCAGTAGTTCCGCAGGAAGATGTCTGCCGATAGGCCGCCAGGGATGTCCATGATCAGATGTTCCGGGCCTGGTCTTCCGCGTTACCGGCATAGCGGCCTGGTGTCAGCGTGCGTAATTCTGCTTTTGCCGCTTCCGGGATAGCCAGACCTTCTACGAATGCTTTGATAACCTCCGGAGTCATGGCTTTGCCACGGGTCAATTGTTTCAGTTTCTCGTAGGGTTTCTCGATGTTGTAGCGCCGCATCACTGTCTGAATCGGCTCGGCCAGCACTTCCCAGGCATGGTTTAGGTCATCATCCAGGCGAGCGGGATTGATCTCCAGCTTGCTCAGGCCTTTCAGTGTCGCTTCATAGGCGATCAGGCTGTGAGCGAACCCAACGCCCAGGTTGCGAAGCACCGTCGAGTCAGTCAGGTCACGCTGCCAGCGGGAAATCGGCAGTTTCGCCGACAGGTGGCTGAACAGGGCATTGGCGATGCCGAGATTGCCCTCTGAGTTCTCAAAGTCAATGGGATTGACCTTGTGAGGCATCGTAGATGAGCCGATTTCACCTTCCACAGTCTTCTGCTTGAAATAGCCCAGAGAAATATAGCCCCAGATATCGCGATCAAGATCGATAAGAATAGTATTGAAGCGTGCGATGGCGTCGTATAGCTCGGCAATATAATCGTGGGGTTCTATCTGCGTGGTGTAAGGATTCCAGTCGAGCCCCAACCCTTCGACAAATTGCTGTGCATTTGCAGCCCAGTCAATATCCGGGTAGGCGGAAAGGTGGGCGTTGTAATTGCCCACCGCCCCGTTGATCTTGCCCATCAGCTCAACTCGACGAAGCTGCTTGATCTGACGGCGCAAACGATGCACTACGTTGGCGAACTCCTTGCCGACTGTAGAGGGTGAGGCAGTCTGGCCATGGGTTCGGGAGAGTAAGGGTTGGGCAGCGTGCTCATGGGCCAGCGCGGCAAGTTTGTCGATGACGCGATCCATGGCGGGCAGGAGCCCCAGATCCAGTCCCTCACGCAGCATCAGGGCGTGGGACAGGTTGTTGATGTCTTCCGATGTGCAGGCGAAGTGAACAAATTCTGTGACCGCGTGAAGCTCGGGCACGCCTGCGATTTTATTCTTGATGAAGTATTCCACTGCTTTTACGTCGTGATTGGTGGTGCGCTCAATGTCTTTGATACTGGCGGCATCGGCCAGATCGAACTCGCTGACGATGGCATCGAGAGCCTTGTTGGCGTCGTCAGAAAAAGCTGGCACTTCAGATATTTGTGGGTGGGATGCCAGTTGTTGCAACCAGCGGATTTCAACCGTTACCCGGTTTTTGATCAGGCCATACTCACTGAAAATGTCGCGGAAGACGCTCACTTTTTCTCCGTAGCGTCCGTCGACCGGAGAAATAGCAGTCAGGGCACTGAGTTCCATCGAAAACCTCTCAATTCATGACGGCTGGGGCCGGAGCAAATGAGTGACCTGCCGGCCCATAGACCTGTCGGTTAAAAGTCAGTGGGTAAAAAGGTGCCATATAATACACCACCGGTGGGCTGTAATCAGTGGTAAACGGATTCGTTTGCCTTTTCAGCCAGTTCCCGGGCGGTGGCGATTACTTTTTTGCGGTTGAATATAAGGTGCCAGCGACGGCCGCCGGTCTGGCGCCAAAGTACAGCGGAGCGAATGCCAGCGAGCAATAGCGCACGAACTTTGGCCGCGTTGTCCTCGACCCGAAGCTGGTTAGGATCACCGGTTACCTGAATACGCAATTTGAAGGTGCTGATGGTATCGGCGTAGATCGATGCCAGGTTGCTGGTCAGGTTGCGGTGCCCGTAGCCAAAGTGGTTTGCGGTATGGCGGGCCTGTTCGATGCGGCTGGAGATTACATTCAGCATATCGTTACGCTTGTTGAGCTTGGCCTCGAGCTGGATCAGGTTGAGGCCATAATGCAGGATTTCCATGTCCTGTTGTTTGCTCTGCTCTCCCAATACCCCGGCAAGGGCATTGAGGCCTTCGCGCAGATCTTTCAGCTCACCATAAACGGCCAGTGTGGAGTCCGGATTGGTGGCAAATAATGATTGAACGCAGGCCTCAAAGGTAGAGCTTGAGCATTGGCCCTGATGGGCAATCTGTTGTACGAGGGCTGCAGCCTGGAAAATGCCTGCAAGTGCCAGTGTCTGTTCCTGGATCGATCGGCTCAAGAGAGTGCGCCTGTTGTAGGGGTTGCTTCACCACCACTGGCGGGCTCGGACTCGCCGTCCCGCCAGGTTTGCTCAATTACGCCGCCGCCGAGACAAACGTCGCCCTGGTAGAAGACCACGGATTGTCCGGGGGTTACGGCGCGCTGGGCATCATCAAATACGACCCGGAACCCGTCTCCGTGAACCGTAACTTCACATGCCTGGTCAGGCTGGCGATAACGGGTCTTGGCCATACAGCGGAAGTGCTCGGCTGGTGGCTCACCCGCCACCCAATCCACTGCCCCGCTGATCAGCCCGCGGGAGAGCAGGAGTGGGTGTTGTTTGCCCTGAACGGCAATCAGTACATTGCGGTCAAGGTTCTTCTCCGCCACGTACCAGGGCTCGTCGCCAAACTCGCTCAGGCCACCGATGCCCAGCCCCTGACGTTGTCCAATCGTGTGGTACATCAAACCCTGATGGCGCCCGATTACCCGGCCGTCCGGTGTTTCAATGGCGCCGGGCTGGGCGGGAATGTATTGCTTCAGGAAATCCCTGAACTTGCGTTCACCAATAAAGCAGATGCCGGTGGAATCTTTCTTGTCATGGGTGACGAATCCCTGTTTCGCAGCAATGCGTCGGACCTCGGGCTTTTCGATTTCGCCGACCGGAAACAGGGTCCGGGCAATCCGGTCACCGGACACAGCATGCAGGAAGTAGCTCTGGTCTTTGTTCGGGTCCAGACCTTTAAGCAGCTGCGTGCGGCCAGTGCCATCATTGAGCGGGCACTGTCTGGTGTAGTGGCCGGTAGCAATATAATCGGCCCCCAAAGTAACCGCATAATCCAGAAACGCCCGGAATTTGACCTCCTTATTGCAGAGGATATCCGGATTGGGGGTGCGGCCATCTTTGTACTCCGAGATAAAGTGCTCAAACACCCGGTCCCAGTATTCGGCAGCGAAACTGGCGGTGTGCAGCGGGATGCCAATGCGGTCTGCTACGGCTTGTGCATCCGCCAGATCGGTCATGGCGGTGCAGTATTCGGTACCGTCATCTTCATCCCAGTTTTTCATGAACAGGCCTTCGACCACGTAACCCTGGTCTTTCAGGAGCCAGGCAGCGACAGAAGAATCCACGCCGCCGGACATACCGACAATGACACGGGTTTGCTCAGGGGCTTTGTTTAATGCAGAAGTCATAAACGGCTCTGACATAACATCTGGAATCAGGTCCCTGCGGCATCAGGCCGCGGACACGATTGTCTGAATTGAAGCGGGGAAGTTTACCACTTTCGACAGGTCAGGTCTGCGATTCAACGCTGACGTCCAATGGAAAACGCAGGCCATTACGGTAATCATCTATGCACTGCAGAACCAGTGGGCTGCGAAGTGCGGGCTGGCGCGCCCAGGTCATGAGTGTGTTCCTTTTGGTGGTTTTGGCTTGCCGTGCCGGACTGGTCGTCGCTGTCTGTAGTTTGCGGGTGCTGGTGCCGGTGCCGGGGCATGGACCTCAAGGGTCTTGATGGTGCCCGGTGCAAGCCCGGCAATAGTCCACAATCCCACGCTGTAACGAATCAGGCGCAGGGTAGGGAAGCCCACAGCCGCGGTCATTCTACGAACCTGTCGGTTCCGGCCTTCCCGGATGGTTAACTCAAGCCAGGAGGTAGCAATGGCTTTCCGTTTTCGTACCGGTGGATGACGGGGTCCGGCTTCCGGCTCTGTGATCCTCTGAGCTTCTGCGGGCAAGGTTCTCCCGTCCTTCAGGTCAACACCGTTGCTGAGAGCCATCAGCGCTTCTTCCGTGATCTCACCCTCAACCTGAACCCAATAAGTTTTCGTCATTTTATGTTTTGGCGAGGCGATTTTCTGCTGCAACTGCCCGTTATCTGTGAGCAACAATAAACCTTCAGAGTCGTAGTCCAGGCGGCCCGCCGGGTAGACATTTTCCGCTTCCACGTAGTTGGCCAGCGTATCGCGACCGTTAGGGTCGGTGAACTGACAAAGTACGTTAAAAGGTTTGTTCAGGAGGATCAGTTTTGCCATGTTCGTTCAAGTTGTTTGTCAGAGACAAAACCCACTGTCACGCCTCATTGGAGCGTGGGCTGACTCGGACTTTTCTGTCAGCGTTATTCAGGCGTTTGCGGCCCTGGGATGATCCGGGTAGGCTTCATCCTCAGCGCTATCGTTGGCGTCACCCTGCTGCGGGGACGCATCGCTTTCTGCGGACTGTTTCTGTGGTTGCTCCACCGGCACAATGTTGACCGCATGAACACCCTTGTCGCTGGGCTTCTTATCAAAGGTCACCGCCTGACCGGCTTTAAGGGTTTTGTAACCTTCCATCTGCACAGAGGAAAAATGTGCAAACAGGTCGTCACTGCAACCCTCTTCGATAATGAAGCCATAGCCCTTGGCGTTATTGAACCACTTCACTTTGCCTGTTGGCATTTTGAAATCCCCTGTTCTGTCATTACCTGTCGTTATTATTTGCATGAAATTTACGTGACTTGACACCGTTTTACATTTCAGTAGTAACTGTTGACCAATATTGGCTCCGAGTCAATAGCCAAATCATTAGGGAAGCGCTGATCAATTCCCGTATGCTTCTGCAAGACCTGGAGCGCACAGTAGCAAGGCGCCGCTCGCTGGCAATGGCCATAGTCCTTGGCAAGAGCGGTAACGCGGCTAATGTGTGCTCCAGGTCTTGCCCGAAGGGGCTTTGGGGCGAATTCAGCCTCCGCGTTGTGTCAGCTCGACAGGCAACCAGCCTGCCTTCACTAACACGCCTTGATGCTGAATCCGCCCCAAAGCCAGAAGCATACGGGAATTGATCAGCGCTTCCCTAGTTGTTACAGGGGGTGAGACGTTAATATGAAAGAAGCTTTAGAGGCGATCCTTGAAAATGGGCTCGCGCACAACCATCTTATGAACATGCACCGACATTCGGTAAAGAATCATGCGGATTATTGAGAATTCTCTACTAGTATTAAATCAGGAGGGCAGTGATGAACCAGGGCGTCAAGACGACCTCAGCGTTGCACCTGCAAAGCCAGCCCTCAAACGGCCAGCCCGCTTTCGGGTGATGCTTTTGAATGACGACTATACGCCCATGGACTTTGTTGTTGAGGTATTGATGAGGTTCTTTGGCATGAACGAAGAAAAGGCGACGCAGGTGATGCTGCTCGTCCATACGCAGGGAAAGGCCGTATGTGGGGTGTATACCCGTGACATCGCGGAAACGAAAGCAGCACAGGTGAACCAGTACTCTTCCGAGTGCGAGCATCCGTTGCTATGCGAGATTGAACGTGCGGACTGATAAACTTTGGGGTGGAACATGCTTAACAAAGATCTTGAAATTACGCTGAATACCGCCTTTAAAAATGCGCGCGACAAACGTCATGAATTCATGACCGTCGAGCATCTTTTGCTGGCATTGCTGGATAATGACTCTGCCCTGGGAGTACTTAAGGCGTGCGGCGCAGATTTGCAGCGGCTTCAGGAGGAGTTGGCAGAGTTTGTTGATTCCACCACACCACTCATTCCCAGCAGCGACAGTGAGCGGGAAACCCAGCCAACACTGGGCTTCCAGAGAGTTCTGCAAAGGGCTGTCTTTCATGTCCAGTCTTCCGGCAAGAAGGAAGTCACGGGCGCTAACGTTCTGGTGGCAATCTTCAGTGAGCAAGAGAGCCAGGCAGTCTACGTGCTCAAGAAACAGAATATTGCCCGGATTGATGTGGTCAACTTCGTATCTCACGGCATTTCCCGCGTTCAGGGCAATGAGGACCGGGAAGGAACTGACCAGACTTTCCATGAAGAGGCCGGGGAAGAAAGCAGCTCTTCCAAACCGCTTGAAGCCTATGCAGCCAACCTGAATGAGCTGGCGCGACAGGGCCGAATTGACCCGTTGATCGGGCGCGAGCATGAAGTTGAGCGGGTGGTGCAGATTCTGGTCCGGCGCCGCAAGAACAACCCCTTGCTGGTTGGAGAGGCTGGTGTGGGTAAAACCGCTATCGCCGAGGGCTTGGCCCGGCGCATAGTCGACAAGCAGGTTCCGGAGATTATTTCTGACGCTGTGGTTTATTCACTCGACCTCGGCGCCCTGCTGGCGGGCACCAAGTACCGTGGCGACTTCGAAAAGCGCCTCAAGGGTCTGCTATCGGACCTGAAAAAGGAAAAGCATGCCATTCTCTTCATTGATGAGATTCACACCATTATCGGTGCTGGCTCTGCCTCTGGTGGAGTTATGGATGCTGCTAACCTGCTCAAGCCAATGCTGGGTTCGGGCGAGATCCGCTGCATAGGGTCTACGACCTTCCAGGAATTCCGCGGCATCTTTGAGAAAGACAGTGCCCTTGCCCGGCGTTTCCAGAAAATTGATGTGAACGAGCCGAGCGTGGAGGACACCTATCAGATTCTGAAGGGCCTCAAGCCACACTTTGAGAAGCATCACGACCTGAAATACACCGACAAGGCACTCCGGGTCGCGGCAGAGCTGGCGGAGCGATATATCACAGACCGTCATCTGCCGGATAAGGCCATTGATGTTATCGATGAAGCCGGGGCGCGGCAGCGACTTATGCCAGCTGCCAAGCGGAAGAAGGTGATTGGGGTGTCGGCCATCGAAGATGCGGTCGCAACGATTGCACGCATACCGCCGAAGAACGTTTCTTCGAGCGATAAGGACTTGCTGCGTAATCTGGAACGAGACCTCAAGATGGTGGTATTTGGTCAGGACCCGGCCATCGAATCGCTGTCTGCTGCGGTCAAACTGGCCCGTGCCGGCTTGAAATCGCCGGAAAAGCCAGAAGGTGCGTTCTTGTTTGCCGGGCCGACCGGGGTGGGCAAAACCGAGGTTACCCGGCAACTCGCCAAGGTACTGGGTATTGAACTGGTCCGGTTCGATATGTCCGAGTATATGGAGCGCCACACTGTTTCACGCCTGATTGGTGCGCCTCCCGGCTATGTCGGGTTTGATCAGGGCGGTTTGCTGACAGAGTCCGTCAACAGGCATCCTCACTGCGTGTTGTTGCTGGACGAAATTGAGAAAGCGCACCCGGAAGTCTTCAACCTGTTGTTGCAGGTGATGGATCACGGCACGCTGACCGACAATAACGGGCGCAAGGCGGACTTCCGCCATGTGATTCTGGTAATGACCACTAATGCGGGTGCCGAGAACATGGCTCGCCGCTCAATCGGTTTCAGTGAGCAGGATCACAGCAGCGATGGTATGGAAGTAATCACCAAATCTTTCACGCCCGAGTTCCGTAACCGTCTCGACAGCATTATCCAGTTTGCGGATCTGCAGAAAGATACCATTACCCATGTGGTGGATAAATTCCTCACAGAACTTCAGGCTCAACTGGATGAGAAGCATGTTGTTATCCACGTCGACGAGCCCGCCAAAGCGTGGCTGGCAGACAAGGGTTATGATGTGAAGATGGGTGCAAGGCCCATGGCCCGGTTGATCCAGGATAAGATCAAACGCCCGCTTGCCGAGCAGATACTGTTTGGCAGCCTGTCTGAAAACGGTGGTGAAGTGTATGTCAGGCTGAAAGGTGATGAGCTCGAGTTCGAGTACGAGAACGAACCCGCAGAAGCGGTCTGATAGTCGAGCACAAAAAAAGCCCCTCTTGAGGGGCTTTTTTTGTGCTGCCAGCGTCAGCGAGCGCGGTAAACGATGCGACCTTTGGACAGATCGTAGGGTGTCAGTTCGACCTTGACCTTATCGCCAGTCAGGATGCGAATGTAGTTCTTGCGCATTTTGCCGGAAATGTGTGCGGTCACCACATGGCCGTTACTCAGTTCGACCCGGAACATGGTGTTGGGCAGGGTATCAACAATAACCCCTTCCATTTCAATAGCATCTGGTTTCGCCATTCAGTAAAAACCTCGTTTAAAGTGCGGTCTGCACTTTCTGGTAACTTTAAATTGCGCAATTCTGCCTGAATTGTCGTCATTTGGCAAAATATCCGCGGTATAAAAACTGTTTGCCGGGGGCTTCTGGTCAATCCGACGCGTCTTTGTTCGAAGTGTCTGAGAGCGTTCGCCAGTGGCCATTCAACAAGGCTTCGATGGGGCGGAAGCGGGTTTTATAATTCATCTTGCGACATTCACTTATCCAATAACCCAGATAGAGATACGGCAACTGCTGCCGCCTGGCTTCTTCAATTTGCCAGAGGATCGCCATAGTGCCGAGGCTGCGGCTTTCCTCGCCGGGCTCGAACACGGTATAGATAGCAGAAAGACCGTCATCCAGGGCATCCACCACCGCGAGGCCGATCAATTCATTCGCTTTTCGCATTTCGAGAAAATAACTTTCGGTCGCGCCTTCTACCAGAAATGACGCAAACTGCTCGCGAGAAGGCGGGTACATGTCGCCGTCAGCGTGTCGTTGTTCAATGTAACGTGCATATAGCTCGTAGTAGGCCTCCGAGAAACGGGCTGGTGCGTAGCTGAAGGTGAGGTCGCTGTTGCGGCGCTGCACCCGCCGTTGGCTGCGGTCTGGACTGAATTCCTGCACGTTGAGCCGAACCGGGATGCATGCATTGCAGTGTTCGCAGTGAGGCCGGTAATAGTGGGAGCCACTACGCCGAAATCCCAGTGCGGTTAGCTGACTGTAGAGCCGCTTGTCGACCGTTGCCCTGGGGTCCACAAACATCGTGGTAGCATCCCGGTCGTCCAGGTAGCTGCATTCGTGAGCAGGCGTTGCAAAGAAAACGAGTGTTTTTAAGCTACTCATTTGTCGAACCTCGGCTTGGCTCTGAATGTCATCATTTCTTGCTATGTCCGGCCGGAGGCGCTCCGGGCCAGCGCCAGTCCATTGCCCAGGATGTATGATCTGGCTTGGCCTGAACGTATTTTCTGAGTATAGATAAAAACTCGCTTCTTGCGATACATCGGGCGCCCATCCGCAACAAATGTCCGCTTTCGACCTGACAGTCCATTAACTGGTAACCCCAGGCGTCCAGTTGGTAGGCAATGGCCACCATCAATACCTTGGAAGCGTCCGTTTCCAGTGAAAACATGGATTCTCCAAAGAAGCATTTTCCCAGCGCAACCCCGTAAAGCCCGCCTACGAGCTCGCCCCGGGGGTTCCATGCCTCGAAGGAATGAGCGGTGCCCTGTTGCTGGAGTGTTGTGTATGCGAAGATCATATCTTTCGTAATCTAGGTACCTTCCTCGCGAACCGTAGCGCAGTATTGAATGACGTCTGAAAAGGCCTGGTCGGCGGTGATGCTGAAATAGCCCTTGTTGAGGGTGCGTTTCAGGCTTCGAGAGATATGGACCTCATTAGGAAAGAGCACACAGCGCGGGTCAGGAGACCACCAGAGTATAGGCTGATCATCACTGAACCAGGGGAAGATCCCATTTCGATAGGCATGCACCAGACGTTCCGGAGCCAGATCACCCCCGAGTGCCAACAGGCCATCAGGCTCTTCCAGCGCTTCTTCCGGTGGCGGGAACCAAAGGAATTCAGTATCTAGCCAGGGTAGAGACGTCATGGTGGAGCGCCTTCAAACGCAGATCAGTCTTGCTGATCCAGGAAACGCTCCGCATCAAGGGCTGCCATGCACCCGAAGCCGGCTGAGGTTACTGCCTGGCGGTAGACATGATCGGCAACATCGCCAGCTGCAAATACACCTGGAACGCTGGTCTGGGTTGCCATGCCTTCGAGGCCAGACCGAATGGTCAGGTAACCGTTTTCCATATCGAGCTGGCTCTGAAACAGGTCAGTATTCGGTTTATGACCGATGGCTATGAAGACGCCGGCGAGCTCGATATCCCGGGCGGTGTCATCTTTGGTGCTTTTAATGCGCATGCCTGTCACGCCGGTTTCATCACCGAGCACTTCGTCCAGCGTGTGATCCCAGACTAGCCGGATATTGCCGTTCTCGGCTTTCTCGAACAGCTTGTCCTGCAGGATCTTCTCTGCCCGGAGGCTGTCCCGACGATGCACGAGCGTCACTTCTTCTGCAATGTTGGAGAGGTAAAGTGCTTCCTCTACAGCGGTGTTACCGCCCCCGATCACGGCTACTTTCTGCTTGCGGTAGAAAAAGCCATCGCAGGTAGCGCACGCGGATACGCCTTTGCCTTTAAAGGCCTCCTCGGAGTCGAGCCCAAGATACATGGCGGTAGCTCCGGTCGCGATAATCAGCGCGTCGCAGGTGAACTCTCCGCTGTCGCCTTTGAGCCGGAAGGGCCTGGAGTGCAGGTCAACCTCGTTGATGGTGTCGTAAACAATGGTGGTTTCAAACCGCTCCGCATGCCTGAGCATGCGCTGCATAAGCTCGGGGCCCTGCACACCGTCGTCATCACCCGGCCAATTATCCACATCCGTGGTGGTGGTCAGTTGGCCGCCAACTTCAATGCCGGTAATCAGAGTTGGGTTAAGGTTGGCGCGCGCGGCGTAAACGGCCGCCGTATAACCTGCTGGGCCGGAGCCGAGGATGATCAAGCGGGAATGTCGGTTGTCTTTCATGATGGGTCTCTCGTTACGGGTTCCGTGATCCTGAAGTGACCTATTAACTGGTGCTATTTTCAGATTATTCAATCACTGAAACGGTATTTAACAATTGTTGCACCCGGTCTGCACTCTTTCCGGTTTCTCCCTGCTCGAGCCTGTGCTCTGCAATGGCAGGGAAAACGGCCTGGATATCGTCAGGCAGGACATGGTGCCTGCCGTTCATCAGCGCCCACGCCCGGGCCGCACGTACCAGCCCCAGACCGGCCCGGGGCGAGAGCCCATAGACTACGCCGGGCATCCGGCGGCTATGATCCAGCAAACGCTGGACGTAATCGAGCAAGGCTGGGCTGGTAGAAACCCGGCCAACGGCTTCCTGAAGCATTAGCAGGTCGCTATGGCTGAGTTGCGGTTGCATTTTTGCGGTCAGAGTTCTGCGGTCTTCGCCTTCCAGCAATTCTCTCTCCGCCCGCGAATCGGGGTACCCGAGTTTCAGCCGCATGAGGAACCGGTCAAGCTGGGACTCCGGAAGCGGGTATGTGCCGCCCTGTTCAAGCGGATTCTGGGTCGCGATAACAAAAAACGGTCTAGGCAGAGGGCGGGTTTCGCCTTCAATCGATACCTGCTGCTCTTCCATGGCCTCAAGCAACGCACTCTGGGTTCGTGGGGACGTGCGGTTTATCTCATCGGCAAGCACCACTTGAGCAAAAATGGGCCCCTGATGGAAAATCAGAGCCCCGGCTTCTTTGTCATACATTGAAAAGCCCAGTACATCGGCAGGTAGCAGGTCACTGGTAAACTGGATGCGCTGATAGCTGAGGCCGGTTACCCGGGCGAGCGCGTGGGACAGGGTGGTTTTGCCCATGCCCGGTATGTCCTCAATCAACAGATGACCTCTGGCCAGTAACGCACACAGTGACAAACGGACCTGGAGATCCTTGCCAAGCAGAATGCTGTTAAGTTGAGCTACTGTCCCGTCGGTCAGTTTCTTCATGTCTCAGTCCCGTACCCGCTTGAGAATGTCGCTATAGGCGTCAATACGCCGGTCACGGAGATACGGCCAGATTCTACGAATCGATTCACTGCGGCTTCGGTCGAGGGTTGCGGTCAGAATGGTTTCGCTGCTGTCATCAGCTCGTGCAAGTACCTCTCCTTGCGGTCCACAGATAAAACTGTTGCCCCAGAAACGAATTCCATCCCCCTGTCCATTGGGCTCTGCTTCGACTCCAATTCTGTTGGGAGCAATGACCGGCAGGTTGTTGGCCACGGCGTGGCCGCGCTGAACCGTGACCCAGGCGTCCAGTTGGCGCGCTTGTTCGGCTGTCTCGTCGGTCACGTCCCAGCCGATGGCGGTGGGATAAATCAATATCTCAGCGCCAGCCAGCGCCATCAGGCGTGCGGCTTCCGGGTACCATTGGTCCCAGCAAATCAGCACGCCGAGGCGCCCTAAGGAGGTGTCAATGGGCGTGAAACCGCTCTTGCCGGTATTAAAAACGGTGTCACCGGGGGTGAAATAGAATTTTTCATAAAAGCCCGGGTCGTCTGGAATATGCATCTTGCGATAAATGCCGGCGATGGCGCCGTCGGTCTCAAACACCACAGCTGTATTGTGATAAACGCCGTTCATCCGCCGTTCGAAAATAGAGCCGACCAGAACAATACCCAGTTCGGCGGCCAGCGTTGATAAACGTGCGCTGGTGGGGCCGGGAATAGGTTCTGCCAATTCAAACATTGAGATGTCTTCGGTCTGGCAGAAATAGAGTGTTGCATGCAATTCCTGCAGCACCACAAGCCTGGCCCCGCCCGCGGCAGCTTGTCTTACCAGTCGCTCTGTGGTGTTCAAGCTGGTCTGTTTGTCGCTGCTGCACGTTTGTTGAATGGCGGCAACCTGGAGCAAACTGGATACGGAGGGTGTACTCATAACGTCACCACACCCTCCGGAAGCTGCATGGTCAAACAATGCAGGCTGCCATGCTGGGCGATTAGCGAACGACACTTGATGGGGATGATTTCGCGATCCGGGAAGATTGCCGTCATCACACGAACCGCTTCGACATCCTCCGGCACGTCGTAAACCGGCAGCAATACCGCACCGTTGATGATCAGGAAGTTGGCGTAAGTGGCCGGCATGCGTTCGCCTTCGCCGTCATACAGCGGAGCAGGCCAGGGTAGGGGCGTCAAGCGATAAGGCGCGCCGTCCCATTGCCTGAACTGGCGTAGTTCTTCTTCCATGGCGCTGAGCGCGTCGAAGTGTTCGTCATTAACATCTTCGCATCGCACGTAACAAATATGGTCAGGGCTGCAGAACCGGGCCAGAGTATCAATATGACTGTCCGTGTCGTCGCCAGCCAGGTAGCCATGGTTCAGCCATAGTACCTTCCTGGCGCCAAGAGTTTCTGAAAGCTGGGCTTCAATCTGTGTCCGGTCAAAGGTGGGGTTTCTGGCCGGGGTTAACAGGCATTCACTGGTTGTTAGCAGGGTACCCTGGCCATCCGATTCGAGAGAGCCACCCTCCAGGATGAAATCAACCGTGTCCAGGGGTGTGTCGCCAAACGCGTCCTGACGCGCAAGGTTCTGATTCAGCGCATTGTCCTTGTCGCAAGGAAACTTCCCGCCCCAGGCGTTGAAACCAAAATCCATCAATCTGATGCCAGCTGGCTCTATTACCGAGATCGGCCCGTGATCCCTGGCCCAGGTGTCATCGGCCGGGACGTGAACTGCTTTAACCCGACCGGGAAGCCCGTTGGCTTCGGCATAGTGGTTAAGCTCCCGGCTAAGCTCGGTCAGTGCGCTGGCATCTTCGCAGCTAATGAGAACATGTTGAAAACGCAAAGTAGCTTTCGCAATGTCACGAAATACGGGTTCGACCTCCGACAACACCTTGTTCCAGTCGGTGCCAGCATGGGGCCAGGTCAGCATAATAGCGCTTTGCGGTGCCCATTCGGAAGGCATCCGGGAAGTTGGTGTGCTCAAATCTTAATCACCTTTAGTACAGCTCAGCGCTTGGGTTTGACGACCGTGTGTATAACCCGGTCACCCTCGAAATACACCACGAAATCGGGATAGAAAAGCTGGACGATAGGGGGCTCTCCAGTGGGCCCTTTGGTGCCATCCGGGCTGCCAAAGCGCCCTTCAACGGACTCGCGGGTCTGGCCTGTGCGGGGTAAATCCCTGGCCTCCCGGTTTTCTCCCTGCGACATAATGGGAACGCGAACCTGCTCAGCGGAAACGGGAACGGCGGTAAGCAACGTGCCAGCAATAATCGGCGCGATGGATAAATTGATCAGGGTCTTCACAATGGCTCTCATGGGGATTCAACTCCTGCTATGAATCGTGGTTAGCATTGTTTTTATGTATAAAGCGTAATTTTAAATAAACTTGGCCTTGCCCGTCATTTTTTTCTCACCTGTCGTGGTGTCATCTTGCTGGCGCTGGCGAATCTGCCACCGCATGACGTAGCGCGCGATCTGCTGCCGGTCGGCATCCTGAATAACGGTAAATTCAGCGTGAACCCTTCTGCCCCCGCTCTCCAGTGGTGTGCTGCTGATGACCTTTGCCAGTGCTTGCGGGTGGTACAACTCGGGAGGGAGTGTCATGCGCAAGTCGATTTCATCATCGACGGCCAAGGTGTTTTCGGGATCAATGAAAGAGACGCCCCCTTCACTGAGGGTTGCGTGCTGCCACTCATGTGGTTGCAACGGATTTTGCTCAAAGGCCATAATGCGCGCCAGCGTATCGACCTTGCTATTGAGCGACTTGATCAACGTCGCCAGCGGGCGGTCGTTTTCTGACAGGCTGGCCAATTGGTTCCGGACGTCGAGATCCAGGCGCCGAAGTTCTGCCCGCAGGCCATCAAGATGGTCAGCTCTGGCAAGACTTTTGGGCTTCTCGATGCTTTCGGCGCAGCGTTTGAACTCGAGCCCGATCCGGTCTTCGATGCGATAGTAATCGCGCCGTTCCGAAGGTGCTTCTGAATCCATTGGCGCTCCCGTGTGGTGTGCTTTTTTTTGATAACGCAAGTTTAGCAGCTTCCCGGCGATTCGTGCGCCTGGAAGGCTTTCGTTGACTATAACCGGGTAGCGGCAGGCTTCACCACATGTTCAAACCATTATCGTTGTATGTCGGTTTGCGGTACACCGCCGCCAAACGGCGCAATCACTTTATATCGTTTATCTCATTGACGTCCATGATCGGGCTGATGCTGGGTATTGCCGTATTGATTATCGTGTTATCGGTGATGAACGGCTTTGACCGCGAGCTCAAACAGCGGATCCTGGGCATGGTGCCCCATGCCGTCATTCAGGGTAATGATCTGCTCGACGATTGGCAGCAGGTCGATGATATCGTCTCGCAGCACCCCTCAGTGATTGCTGCTGCGCCGTTTATTCAGGGCCAGGGCATGGTGACTGGCGGCGGCAATGTCCGGGGTGTTGTTATCAACGGCATCTTGCCGGAGCAGGAACGCAGCGTGTCGATCATTGAAGATCACATGATCGAGGGTAAGCTGGACGATCTCCGCGCCGGAGAGTTCGGTATTATTGTTGGTAAAACGCTAGCTTCCAGTCTGCGACTGCAGATTGGTGATCTGTTGACGGTGGTCCTGCCCGAAGCCTCCGTGACCCCGGCAGGTGTATTGCCCCGGCTTAAGCGCTTCACCGTCAAAGGTATTTTCAGTGTGGGCGCCGAGTTGGACGGTACCTACACACTGGTCCATATGGACGATGCTTCCAAACTGATGCGCACCAATGGCAAGGCCCAGGGTGTACGCCTGTTGGTGGACGACCTGTTCAAGGCGCCACAAGTGGCGGAGGAGGCAGCCCGCGATCT
>JBDNIR010000548.1:0-4611 GCA_041688195.1 Marinobacter sp. | reverse complement strand
GGCCGTATTGCCATGTCTGACATGGTTCCGATCAGTGTCAATGCCTGGCGCACCGGCGGCTCGCGCACCTTTGTCAAAGAGGGCACTCAGGTCTCGGTGGAAGATTTGCTGAAGGGCGTGATCATCCAGTCGGGTAACGATGCCAGTGTTGCCCTGGCCGAGTTTGTTGCGGGCAGCGAGAGTGCGTTTGCCGACGTGATGAATCAACAGGCACAACTGCTTGGCATGAAGGACACCCGGTTCGTCAATGCCACCGGGCTGCCTTCTCCCGAGCAATACTCCTCAGCTTACGATCTTGCGCTATTGGCAAAAGCCATCATCATTGATTACCCGGAAAATTATCCGCTTTATGCGGACAAGCATTTCACCTTTAACAATATCCGTCAGCCAAACCGCAATACATTGTTATGGCGCGACCCAACGGTTGACGGACTTAAAACCGGACATACCGAAGAAGCAGGCTACTGCCTTGTGGCTACTGCCAAGCGCGAAGATACCCGTTTTATAGCGGTGGTGATGAAAACTGACAGTCCGGCTGCCCGCGCTCAGGAAGTTCAGAAAATGTTAAATTACGGTTTCCGCTATTACACCAACGAGCGCCTGTTCAGTGCAGGTCAGAAGTTGCTGGACAGCCGGATTTGGGGTGGGCAGGCAAACCAGATTAAACTGGGTGTGAAAGACGATGTGTTTGTCACGATTCCAAGGGGTTCGAAATCATCACTGGAATCCGTTGTGGATGTGGACAACGTCATCAAGGCGCCAATTGAGACAGGCCAGGAACTGGGTAGAGTGAAGGTATCGCTGGATGGCGAAGTCATCGTAGATGAGCCTATTCTTGCCCTTGAAGGCGTGGAGGAAGGAGGCTTTTTCAAGCGCATATGGGATGCGATCAAACTTTTCTTCATCCAGTTGTTCTAATGGCAGAAAAGGAGTCAGCGGCTGTGAGTGAACCGAAGCCACCAAAAATCGAGTTTCCTTGTGATTACGTGATCAAGGTAATCGGTGACGCTGCGCCCGACTTCACGGAGTTTGTAGTGGCTGTGGTGGAGCGCCACGCCCCCGGTGTCACAGACGGAGACGTCACGGTCAATGACAGTAGCAAAGGTCGTTTTTCCTCCGTAAGTCTGAGAATTGTCGCTACTGGGGAGCCCCAGCTTAAAGCGCTGTTTGAAGAGCTCAAAGCCAGCGGGCGCGTTCATATGGTGCTGTGACGACGATGCTCAAGCTGGTTATCCGGTCGCTGGGCATTCAGCCCTACCTCGAAACCTGGCAGGCTATGAAAGACCTGACAGCCTCCCGGGGCCCGGAAACACCAGACGAACTCTGGTGTCTGGAGCACCCGCCGGTTTTCACCCAGGGTCAGGCAGGCAAGTCCGAACATATTCTTGCGCCGGATGATATTCCGGTTGTGCAGGTAGATCGCGGCGGACAGGTGACTTATCACGGACCCGGCCAGTTGGTGGTTTACCTGATGATCGACCTCAGCCGCTCAAAAATAGGCATCAGGGCGCTGGTGGATTTGATCGAGCAGTCATTGGTGAGCGTTCTGGCTACTCAGGGTATTGACGCCGCCCCCCGGCCAGATGCCCCCGGCGTTTACGTCGGCGATTCAAAAATAGCTTCTCTCGGTTTGCGAGTTCGTCGTGGCTGCTCTTTTCACGGCTTGGCTTTGAATGTCGCCATGGATATGGAACCGTTTGCTCGCATCAACCCTTGCGGTTACGCCGGTATGGCCATGAGCCAGGTTCAGGATTATGTCCCTGGGGCAACGGTGGCCGATTTGGCCTGTGTGCTGACTGATGAGCTGGCATCACGCCTCGGCTACAGTGTTATCGACCGCATTGGGTCCTGATGTGATTGCGGTGCAACAGTGACCATGCAACGCTGTGTACCCGTATAATGCTGGAATAGACGAAATTCCCGAACCCGGAAAGGTATTGATGGCCTCCAAACGTCCAGGAAATTCCGTAGCCCGCATTAAAACCGGCAGTTTCGAGCGAAGACTGACCCTGACCCGCGCAGGGCTTTTTGCTGGTACCCGGATGGCATCCCACATGGCGACCAACTGGTTCGGCAGCAAGGATCAGCGCGAAAAGCGTCACCGCAAAATGCTATCGAGCCAGGCCGAATTCCTGGTAGACGAACTGGGTAAACTCAAAGGCAGCGTGGTCAAGATCGGTCAGATCATGGCGCTCTACGGCGAACACTTTTTACCGGAAGAAGTGACCGAGGCGCTGCATACCCTGGAAGATCAGACCACGTCACTGGAATGGGCCGCCATTGAACGGGTGCTGAAAGAAGAGCTGGGGGAGCAGCGCTACGGTGAACTGGATGTTGACCAGGACCCAATTGGTGCCGCCTCCCTGGGCCAGGTACACCGTGCACGTCGTCGCAGTGACGATCTCGAATTGGTGCTCAAAGTTCAGTACCCGGGCGTCGCCGACGCGGTGGACAGTGACCTTGATTCAGTCACCCAACTGTTGCGCATCGCCAGACTGGTGTCCTTTGGGCCGGAATTCAACGACTGGCTTGAAGAGGTGAGGCAGATGATGCACCGGGAGGTGGATTATCATCTCGAGGCCAAAACCACCGCAAAATTCCGCCAGATGCTGGATGGGGATTCCCGCTTTGTAGTGCCGAGGGTGCTGCCCGAATATTCGACGGACCATATCATCGCCTCCACCTATGAGCCCGGCCATTCAGTCAGTTCGGTGGTGGTAAAAGAACTTTCACTCGATCGCCGCAGCGAACTGGGACGCGCAGCGCTGGAACTGTTCTTCAAGGAGCTGTTCGAGTGGGGAGAAATGCAGACCGATCCCAACTTTGGTAATTATCGCATTCGTATTGCCGGTGAGGCAGGCAATACGAATGCAAGCGACCAGATCGTTCTGCTCGATTTCGGTGCAGTACAAAAGTACCCCGAGAGCTTTCTTGAGCCGGTGATCCGGATGATCCGGGCTTCCTATAAAGGTGACCTGGAAGCCGTCATAGAAGGTGGAGTAGAGCTGCATTTCATGAGCTCTGAATGGCCGGACGATGTACTCAAACGGTTTGGTGAAGTCTGTATGTCCGTGCTTGAGCCGCTGGCAGAAGACGCAGACCAGTGGCCCCCGAACGCTGTTAATGAACACGGCCAGTATCGCTGGAAGCAAAGTGACTTACCGTCCCGGGTTGCCCGGCAGGCCGCACGCTCCGCCATTAACCGCTACTTCCGCGTGCCTCCGAAGGAATTCGTTTTCCTGAACCGCAAGCTGATTGGAGTCTACACTTTTATTGCAGTGTTGAATGCCGAGTTTAATGGTGAGGACTTGCTCAGGCGCTACTTGTACGGTGCACCGGACGCATGAACGGTCAAAGATCAAAGCGTCAGCTCACCGTGGCTAAAGCTTCCATTACCAGCCAAAGCACCACGGCGTAACGAGCACCCTTGCCGATAGCCACCAACACTACAAAATTCAGCCAAGGCACTCTCATAATGCCGCCTATCAGCGTCAAAGCATCGCCGCCGATGGGCAGCCAGCCCATCAGCAGAGACCATTGCCCGTAACGATTGAAACGAGCCTGAGCGCTCTCCAGTTGTTTATCTGTAATCGGAAACCAGCGTTTTTCCTTAAAGCGCTCCACCTGCCTGCCGATAACCCCATTAACAACCGAACCAAGGGTGTTGCCCAGGGTCGCCCAGAACCAGAGCCATGCGATGGCGTAGCCCTGGGTCGCCAAGCCGCCCAGAAGTACTTCTGAATAGGCCGGTAATATCGTCGCCGCCGCAAAAGCTGTCAGGAAAAGGCTTAAATACTCCAAACGCCGCTCCGAAGGTTATGTTCCTCTGAACAGTTCCATGTAGGCTGTCGTCGGCCCTGATCACTTTTCGCTATAGGAATCATTTGAACTGTGATGTTTGATTCCTGAAACAGCTCTGTCACCACCGTGCAGACTTTAACCATTGTGGCGAGAGCGTGGTGCGTCATGGCTCATATTGGATGAACTCAAGCAAGCGGGTTTAGACGTCAAAGTTCATTTTGAGCTTTTTCTTTGCCAGGATGCCTTTAATGTGCGCTACCCGGGGCAGTCCGTTGTCAAAGGGCGGGAAACTCTCCCCGGCAATCAGTGGCTCAATATAGTCCCGGCAATCCTGGGTGATGCCGAAGCCGTCGTCGCTGATAAAGTGAATGGGCATTTTCTTTTCCTGATTCGCCACTTCACTCAGCGGAGCTTCACCAATGCGCCAGCGATAGGGCCGGGCCTGCTCACGCACGATGATTGGCATAACCGCTTGCTTGCCAGCCAGGGCCATTTCCACCGCAGCTTTGCCAACGGCGTAGGCCTGTTCCACATCCGTGGCAGACGCAATGTGCCGCGCTGAACGCTGCAGGTAGTCTGCAACCGCCCAGTGGTATTTGTAGCCCAGGGCCTGCTTGACCATGTTCGCCAGCACCGGTGCAACGCCACCAAGTTGGGTATGGCCAAAAACGTCCTTGCTGCCAGCATCGGCCAGGAACCGGCCATCTTCATACTGTGCACCCTCTGATGCCACGATCACACAATAGCCATACTCTTTGACGCAATGCTCAACGCGCTTCAAGAATGCATCCCGGTCGAACGGAACTTCAG
>JBDNIR010000547.1:0-3497 GCA_041688195.1 Marinobacter sp. | reverse complement strand
TTTCTGAAAGAGGTTGATCCACTGCAGGCACGCGCGGTTCATGTGGACTGGGTCTCAGCGCTGCGCCAATGGGTCCCGCATATTGAGTCCGCCCGCCCGGTGGATTTTCCGCTCACCGTCGTGCAGGGTGAGAAGGATTTGACGGTCGACTGGCGTCACAATCTGAGAATTCTGAGGAATAAATTTTCCCGGATGACAGAAGTTAAGATCCCGGATGGGCGTCATCATCTTGTGAACGAAGCACCGGATTTACAGGCAATCGTCTTCAATACGATTATTGATACGTTTAACGAGGACGCAGGCACTCTTTCCGAGGCCAGCTGACTCTTCACAACCCGTTGTAGAAGTCAGGAGTATACTTTGAAAAAAACAATTGTAGCGGTTTCTGTTGCCCTGGTCGGGCTCAGTGGTTGTATGACTTATGATCCGTACACTGGAGAAGAGAAAATATCCAGTGCTACCAAAGGCAGCATTATCGGTGCCCTCGGCGGTGCCGCTGTCGGCGCCGCCACCTCCAGCAAAAGCGATCGCGGCAAAGGTGCGCTGATCGGCGCTGCCTCCGGTGCGGCCGTAGGTGGTGGTATCGGTTATTACATGGATCGCCAGGAAGCCAAGTTGCGCCAGCAGCTTGAAGGCACCGGCGTTCGCGTAGTCCGTAACGGCGACCAGATTGAACTGGTTATGCCGGGTAACATTACCTTTGATGTAAACGAATCCTCTATCAAGCCGACGTTCAGCGGCACTCTGGAGTCTGTCGGGCTGGTGCTGAAAGAATTCGACAAAACCATTATCCAGATCGAAGGCCATACGGACAGCACCGGCGCCCAGAGCTACAATCAGTTGCTGAGCGAGAGCCGTGCGGCCTCCGTGCGTGACTTCCTGCTGAATCAGGGTATTCAGGCCAGCCGAACCCGTGCTGTAGGTTATGGTCCGCGCTACCCGCTAGCCTCCACCGATACCGCGTCAGGTCGTGAACAGAATCGCCGTGTTGAGCTGACACTGGTGCCGATGCAGTAATCAGTACTGGATAAAACAACGCCCGCCGGTTCATTGCCGGCGGGCGTTTTTTGTTGTAGGTTTTCTACTGGATAGGGTTAGAACAATACGCGGCAGCGGATCGTACCCTTGACGGATTTGAGCTTCTCCAGCGCCAGTTCACCGTAGGCCTTGTCCACATCCATCACCACATACCCAATGTCTTCCTTGGTTTGCAGGTACTGGCCACAGATGTTGATGCCGTTCTCGGAGAACACGGTGTTGATCTCGGACAGGACGCCGGGAATGTTCTCGTGAATGTGCAACAGGCGGTGTTGATCCGGGTGTGATGGCAAAGCCACCTCCGGAAAATTGACCGAGGATACGGACGTGCCGTTGTCGCTGTACATGGTCAGTTTCTCGGCGACTTCCCGGCCGATATTTTCCTGGGCTTCGATGGTTGAGCCGCCGACATGAGGCGTCAGGATAACATTGTCGAATTCACGCAACGGAGAGACGAATTCCTCTTTGTTGGATTTGGGCTCAACCGGGAAAACGTCGATGGCAGCGCCCAGTAGCTTGCCACTTCCGAGGTTGTCCGCCAGGGCGTCAATATCCACGACGGTGCCGCGGGAAGCGTTCATCAGAATGCTGCCCGGTTTCATCTGGGCAAACTGTTCCGCGCCAAACATGTAACGGGTAGCCCGGGTCTCTGGCACGTGCAGGCTCACCACGTCCGAATTGTTCAATAACTCCTGCAGCGTGCCCACCTGGGTAGCGTTGCCGATGGACAGCTTGGATACGACGTCGTAGAAGCAGACGTCCATGCCGAGGCCTTCAGCCAGCACACTGAACTGGGTGCCGATGTTACCGTAGCCAACGATGCCCAGTTTCTTGCCGCGGATCTCATAGCTGTCCTTGGCGGATTTCAGCCATTCGCCCCGGTGCGCCTTGGCGTTCTTTTCCGGAACCCCGCGCAACAGCAGGATGGCCTGGGCCAGCACCAATTCCGCCACGCTGCGGGTATTTGAGAAGGGTGCGTTGAACACGGCAATACCGCGACGGGTGGCGGCTTGCAGAGCCACCTGGTTGGTGCCGATACAGAAGCAACCAACAGCGACCAGCTTATGGGCCGCCTCGAAGACCGCCTTGGTCAGATGGGTTCTCGAACGAATACCGACGAAGTGGGCGTCCGAGATTTTCTCGATCAGCTCTTCTTCCGACAGGGAGTGGGTCAGATACTCGATGTTGGTATAACCGGATGCGTTCAGCGTATCAATGGCAGATTGATGTACACCTTCCAGCAGCAGGATCCGGATTTTTCTCTTTTCGAGAGACTTCGTTGACATGGGCTTGCTTCCAGACCTTTCGTCGCGTCGTATGGACAGTGAGATGACCCGTGAGATTCGCACCTTGCCGAAGGCAAAGGCCAGCTCACAGAACAGGGCCGATATGATACCATAAACACACCTTTTGACAGTGCGTCAGATCACCTGAATCAAGTCGGGTTTATGATCCGGCGCCCAACCCCTAAAGAGACCGGATGCCCCATGACTGCCGAACAGATCATTGCCACCCTCAAGACCCTGGTAGATGATGGCAAAGTACTGACTGACCCTGCCGATCTGGACACCTACGGCAAGGACTGGACCAAAATCTATCCGCCAAGGCCGGTGGCCATTGTGTTTCCGAAAACCACGGAACAGGTGCAGTTGCTGGTCAAGTTTGCCAACGACAATCAGGTTGCCCTGGTGCCTTCGGGCGGACGCACGGGCCTGAGTGCTGGCGCGGTGGCGGCCAATGGCGAAGTGGTAGTGGCGTTTGATTACATGAATCAGATTATTGATTTCAGCGCCAGCGACCGGACTGTGACCTGTCAGGCCGGCGTCGTCACCGGGCAACTGCAGAAATTCGCTGAAGCCAACGATCTCTATTATCCGGTGGACTTCGCTTCCGCAGGCTCCAGCCAACTGGGCGGCAACCTCTCCACCAACGCCGGGGGCATCAAGGTGATTCGCTACGGTATGAGCCGGGACTGGGTCGCGGGCCTCAAGGTCGTCACTGGTAAAGGCGATATTCTGGAACTCAACCGGGGCCTGGTCAAGAACAACACCGGCTATGATTTGCGCCACCTGTTTATCGGCGCTGAGGGCACCCTGGGCTTTATTACCGAAGCCACCATGAAACTGTCCCGTAAGCCGGACAACCTCACCGTACTGGTGCTGGGTTTGAACGATCTCACCAACACTATGGATGTGCTGCAGACTTTCCAGAAGCAGATTGATCTTACCGCTTACGAGTTCTTCTCACACCAGGCCATGCAGCATGTGCTGGCCCATGGTCAGGTGCAGGCGCCGTTTGATACTGAAGCTCCCTATTACGCACTGCTGGAGTTCGAAGCGGTGTCCGAACAGGTCATGGAAGACGCTATGGGCCTGTTTGAGCAGTGCATGGAGAACGGCTGGGTACTGGACGGCGTGATCAGTCAGAGCGAAACCCAGGCCAGAAACCTGTGGCAGCTT
>JBDNIR010000546.1:0-4344 GCA_041688195.1 Marinobacter sp. | reverse complement strand
GGTGATTAAAGGAATTCTCATGCTCTTTCGGTTAAAATCTCCGAAACGCATAACCAAGGATGATCCGCATGCTCGCAGTTATTCTCTCCGGTGGTTCCGGTACCCGTTTGTGGCCGCTTTCCCGTGAAGCCTATCCCAAGCAGTTCCTGCCCGTGGTTTCTGATGAGACGCTGCTGGCCGAGACGATCAACCGGGGCCTGGCGTTAGGTGATGATACCAGGGTCATGGCCATTACCAACGAAGACCATCGTTTTGTGGTAGCAGCTCACTTGCAGGCTCAGGCATCGGATCGCGTGGCGGGCATTATCCTTGAGCCCGTGGGGCGCAATACCGCGCCTGCCATCGCGTTGGCGGCGCTGGCGGCGGCAGAGGTTAATCCGGAAGAACTGTTATTGGTTATGCCATCTGACCACGTACTACGCAATCTCGAAGCGTTTCGTGAGGCGGTGGCAGTCGGGGCGAAAGCGGCCAAAGTCGGCAAACTGGTAACCTTTGGTGTCGTCCCCGCATCTCCACATACCGGTTACGGTTATATTCGTGGTGGCACCAGCCATGGTGGTTATTCCGATGTCGCGGCGTTTGTTGAAAAACCGGACGAAGCGACCGCCCAGCGTTATCTGGACGAAGGTGATTACTTCTGGAACAGTGGCATGTTCCTGTTCCGGGCGGACCGCTATCTGCAGGAACTGGAGACCCATCAGCCACAGATGCTGGCAGCCTGTCGCAAGGCGTTCAGCGAAAAGAAGTCAGATCTGGATTTTGTGCGAGTCGGGCGTGAGGCTTTCGAAGCCTGCCCGGATGACTCTATCGATTACGCTGTTATGGAAAAAACCCGTGACGCCGTCGTGGTGCCGCTCGATGCCGGTTGGAGTGATGTCGGCTCCTGGTCCGCGCTCTGGGAAATACAGCCCCAGGACGAGCACGGCAATGTTTGCCGGGGGGATGTCATCACCGAAGACGTTCATGGCTCTTATATCCACTCTGAAGGCCGTCTGATTGCGGCCCTTGGGGTAAGCGACCATATTATTGTCGAGACCGATGATGTGGTGTTGGTGGCCGACCGCTCGCGGGTTCAGGAAGTTAAAAAGCTCGTTGCCCAGGTAAAGGCGCAGGGTCGTCAGGAGCATCGTTTTCACAAGAAGGTTCACCGGCCCTGGGGCACCTATGAAGGCATTGCCATGAGCGATCGCTTCCAGGTGAAGCGTATTGTGGTGAACCCCGGCGGAACCTTGTCCTTGCAGAAGCACCACCACCGGTCCGAGCATTGGGTAGTGGTCAAGGGCACGGCAATGGTGACGCGCGGCGAAGATGAGATGTTGCTCACCGAGGACCAGTCTACCTACATTCCGCTGGGTGTGACTCACCGTCTGGCGAATCCTGGTGTAATTCCGCTGGAATTGATTGAAGTACAAACCGGTAGCTATCTGGGTGAGGACGATATTGTCCGTTTCCAGGACACGTATAATCGGGTCTGATCCCGTTTTTTCCGTCTCGAACAAGTAACAAAGCAGCCGCCAGGATGGTGGTCCGCAAAATGAAAAGTAACAGGGAGATGTTATGGAAGACTGGCAAGGATGCCTTAGCCCCCTCTGCCAAACCGCGCTTCAGCACGCAAAAAAGCACGTGCTGGACCGGGGCGGCCTCGCCATTACTGTAGAAGACTATCTGCTGGCGCTGATGGACAGCGACCTGTCGATCACTTCGTTTCTTCGTCGTCGTGGGGTGGATATCGACGAGCTGACCCGCACAGTGCAGTGCGAGCAGCCCATCGTGACTGCCGTGAATGGGGAGGGTTTGTTGTCCTCTCAAATCCGGTACTGGTTCGCGACCGCAAACGAACTCTCCCGGGCGCCGTGGATCGACTGGCCGCTACTGCTGAAAACCCTTGCTCATGACGCCGACAGACTGGCCGGTAAGGCTTATGTGGCTGTGCTTGAGCAGGTGGGTCAATGGCCATTTGATGAAACCTTTGAGCGGGGTGAGGAGGAGGTTTCGAGTGCGGAGATCGATGTGCCTGCGGTGATCACCGACGCCTCCTGGCTGCAACTGGCAGAAGACGTTGCGGTCAACTTTTCGGCCCGGCCCAAGGATATGGTTTGGGTCACCGGCCCGACAGGCTGCGGGAAAACCAGCTGGTTGCAGTCTCTCACAGGGCTGTTGGATCAGGGTTTCATTATGCTGGACCTGCGTCGGGAGGCGGACATTATGGCCTCCGGGCTCGGTGCTTACCCCGGCGCGAACGGCGCGCCCCGGCAACCGGTGTTGATCTTGGACAACATGTCCCCGGCTGATCTCGCACTGCTGATGGCGGATAACCAGAGCGTCGCCAGCCAACTGATCCCGGCCCACGAGGGCGCTATTCTGCTACTCAGTGATGGCGAGAGCACCAGCGGTGTCGACGAGCTGGAATGCCGAACCGGGCGGCGCCTTGCGAAGGTTGCCATGCCACCAGCCAACAGTTTTCAAAATCTGGCTATTCTGTCTGCACATCAGCCAGTCATTGAAAACCATTGGCGCGTTGAACTTACGCCAACGGCTTTGCGATTTGCCTGCTCCGCGGCCGGTTGCGTGGGCGTGGACCGGGAGCGGGCACTTACATCGGGGGAGGTGATTGGTTGGGTGTCCCAGGCGGCAGCAAGGGTTGCCCTGGTCGCGGAGCGGGGGTTGATGGACAGCCAACGGCTGGCAGCGGAGATGGAAACCTTGCAGCGTCAGCTGCTGGTCGCCATGGCCCGCGAGCAACCTACCCACGAGCTGGAACAGGCCATGGAGTGGGTTGCCAGCGAGCGTGCCGCAACAGAAGCAAGCTGGCATGAGCGCCGCGAAGCAGGCACCCTGCGACAGGTGACAGTAGATGATTTAAAATACGAACTCACACGCTGACGCCATCATACAAAACGCCGGGAGATGCTCCGAGTGCAGGATTTGGAAATTTATATTCGTGACCTGAAGCCCAACAGTCTCTCCGAATGGCTGAAAGCCCATCTTGATGGGGTGTCTCTGGCGGACGAGGTGGTGTCTGGCAAGGCGGTTGTGGGGTCGGGGCGCTACCAGGATGAGCACGTAAAAATCAGCGTATATCCGGGTGCATTCGGTAAGCGTTTTACCTGCCTGATACTGGAAGGCGCGAACTTGCCCTGGTCAACCGACCTCGATACCGCCCGTAGTGCCTGGAGCGCGATGGCAACAGAAATTCGATGCAGCCCCGGTGACTGGAAAGAGGGGGACCCGGTGGAAGAGGATAAATGGTGGCGCCTGGATGAGCGGGGCGAGCAGAGAGTTGTCTGGAACTAGCAGAGAAAAGATTCGCGACTAAAGTCGCTCCTACAATTAGATTCGAGGATCACTCAGTACGGTAGGAGCGGTTTTAACCGCGAAAATTTACCGGATAACTCCAAAATTCGCGACTAAAGTCGCTCCTACAAACACACCACAACACGGCAATGCAATGTAGGAGCGGTTTCAACCGCGAAAAGCCCAAAACACCCCAAAGTTCGCAGTGCCTTAGTAGGAGCGGTTTCAACCGCGAAAAAGTCCAAGGCACCCCAGAGTCCGAGGTGCCTTTTTGCGAGCGATTTCAACCGCGATTCAGTCGCTCAGGATAGATACGTTATCCGCCTGCAGACCCTTATCGGCCTCCACCACGGTAAACCGAACTAACTGACCCTGCCGTAAAACCCGACGTCCACGGCCGCGAATCGCGCGGAAATGCACGAATACTTCATCGCCACTGTCACGGACAATAAAACCAAAACCTTTCTTGACGTTGAACCACTTAACGGTGCCTTCTTCATCGCCTTCAGGACTGTCGTCGTCGTAGTCGGCGTCATCTTCTTCGTCATCATAGTCATTGCTCTGAGCCTGTGCAGCCTGACGACGAGGTGCGTTGGCGGAAGCAGGCGCAGAGGCTTTGCGCTGGGTAAAGGCAAAGGTCAGATAACCGACAATACCAAACAAGGCAAAGGCGATAACATATGCGGCAATGCCTTGGGCGCTACCAAGAACAAACGTGGTGCTGTTTGCCAGCTCACTTGAGCCGGATTGGGAAAGAATCTGGAAAACTTCCGGTGTGAGGCTCAGTAACAAAAAACCAAGAACAAAAGGTGCGGGAATCGCGATCAGAATGGCTAAAAGGATCGCTTTAGCTGGATTACGCATTGACGAGGTACTCTCCATTAATCAACAAAAAATAATAAAACCGTGTATCAGGTAAACTTGGAGAATCAAAAAGCTCCCCTGGCTACGCAGTCGATGAAAACCGCCTTATCTGCCGAATAAGTGGAAGATCGGACGGCGCAAAAGCGGCATGATAGCAGATAACCCCAAACACTGACCAAGGAACCT
>JBDNIR010000545.1:0-3708 GCA_041688195.1 Marinobacter sp. | reverse complement strand
TTATCACAGATATCAGCGCCCGATTACGATGTGGTTGAGGAAGGGGAATCTTCAGGGCGTCAGGCTGCAGTTAACGTCGGTTTCGGTCTGGTAACGTATGTGGGCTGTGTAGTTTTGATCAGCATTCTCGCGAACATTGGTGAGCCCGGCGTAGTCTGTCAGCGTACCATCCGCGCTGTATCCGAGAATGATCGGGTCAACCAGGAAGTGGGTAACAAATCCGCTTGGGCGTATTTCCATGATCACGTCGGCGTTTACTCTGGAGTCGGACGTTTGCTCGAGAACGAAGGCGTAGTGTTCACCGCGGGTGGGCGCCAGAAAGCGGAAATCGATCGTCTGATCGTCCTGAATTTTTGGCCAGCTTTGGCGCACAAAATTATCGAAGCCGGCATCCGCAACGACATTCTGGTCAACCGGTGTTATGAAGGTTTTCTTCTCGCCTTTGTTGGTATCCCAGGTTATCTCAAGCTGGCGGTCCTCGCGGTTTGCAACCACCATGCGTTCGTCAAATTCCGGCTGGCGAAAATCGAAGCTTGGCCGCAGGGGCGATTCACTGTAGCTCAGGGTTTTGGTGGCAAACGCCGAATCTTCGCCGTCCTTGAAGTATTTCACCTCGTGGGACATGGGCTGCCAGGTGTTGTTGACACATTGGCCTTCAACCTGATGCCGTTCTTCGTAGAGCAAGACATTGTCGTTATTGATATCAAAGGCTTTACCGGTGAATTCCCAAAGGCTGGTGTCG
This sequence comes from Marinobacter sp., assembly GCA_041688195.1. Lineage (GTDB taxonomy): Bacteria > Pseudomonadota > Gammaproteobacteria > Pseudomonadales > Oleiphilaceae > Marinobacter. The sequence goes on along the minus strand of JBDNIR010000545.1, from coordinate 2,966 downwards.
TTGGACTGAGCTGCAGCCAATGAGGACAGGGTTCCCAGCAGGGCAATGGCGGCAAACAACGCTGGTTGGCGACTCTTTGTGGCTGTCATGAGGCGAGCTCCGGATAAAAGCGTTGGCGAATGTGCATGAGCAGGGGAAAGATAACCAGCCAGCCGACCGCCAGTGCTATCAGAGAAATTGGCAGGTCGGGCAGGGTTACAGCCCCCAATTTACTGGCGCTCCAGTAGGCAAAGGGCCCCGCTACCGGTGCAAACACAAACGGAAACCAGGCCCGTTGCCCCATCCACGACAGCGAGTGGGCAAGGGTGGTCATAAACACCGCCCATACTCCGACCAGCCAGATTGGCGTCCATATTACTGCGGCACCCGATATGTCCGCCATGATACCAGTACGGAACCACAGGCCGTCCAATAAGGTGCCTAGCACCGTGCCCAAAAGGATAAACTGCCATTCCCTTGCAGCGTGCTGGCTGACCAGAATAAGGTGAAGTGCCACCAAACCGAACGCAACAACGGCGGTTAACAAGCCGGGGAAAGCCACGCACAAGAACCAGCCGAGCTGAAACAGCACAAAATTAACCAGGTTGCGAGCGGTGTTGGAGGTAATCATAAGCTGAGAAGGTTTGCTCGTTTGTTGCCAGGCTTGGCCAGCAAAATCTGTGAAACCCCGATCGCGCGTTCTCTGAAACCTGCCTCGCAATAGCCAAAGTAGAAATGCCAAAGCCGGCGGAATGCGCGGTCGTAACCAAGCCCACCGATACGGTCTTCATTTGCCATAAAGCGGTCACGCCAGTCACCCAGTGTGCGAGCGTAGTGAAAACCGATGTCTTCCGAGTGGGTCAGCACCAGATTGCTTTGGCTTCGGACGGAATCGAGAATAGCGCCGAATGAAGGAATAAAGCTGCCCGGGAAGATAAAACGCTGGATGAAATCCACGTTTTTGAGTGCACGCCGGTAGCGCTGCTCCGGCATATTAATGGCCTGAATCAAAGCCAGGCCATCGGGCTTGAGCAGGGCATTAATCTGGCCAACGTAACTGTCCAGGAATTGCGGGCCAACCGCCTCAATCATTTCAATGGACACCAGCTTGTCGAACTGGCCGGACAAATCCCGATAGTCATCAAACAACAAGGTGATGCGGTCTGACAGACCTTCCTGTTCCACCCGTATTTTTGCCAGTTCAAGTTGCTCCCGGGAAATCGTGGTAGTGCTGACATGGCAGCCATAATGTTTCGCTGCATGGATGGCAAAGCCACCCCAACCAGTGCCAATTTCAATCACCCGGTCACCAGGCTGCAGATCGAGTTTTGTGCAGATGGCATCGAGCTTGTAAACAGCGGCTTCCTCAAGGGTTGATGCCTCATTCTGGTATATAGCAGACGAGTACATCATGGTGGGGTCGAGGAAGGTTTCGAACAGGTCGTTACCCAGGTCGTAATGGGCTTCAATGTTCTTGCGGGAGCCCGTTGGCGTGTTCCGGTTCAGCCAGTGCAGGCCCTTGAGCGCTGGTTTGGTTACCCAGCTGTACTTGTCCTCAAAGGCGTTCATGCGCTCCAGATTGCGGGAGAAAAAACGCAGCAGCGCGACCAGGTCCGGAGAGCTCCAATCGCCCGCCACATAGGATTCTGCTGCGCCGATACTGCCGCCGCTGAGCAGATCACGCCAGGTGCTGCTGTCGTGAACGATCAGCTCTGCTGTCGGGTAGTCGGTATTGCCGTCACCGAACACTTGATCATAGCAGCCCGATTCCCGAATGGTCAGAATTCCATCTTTCAGATCCTTCAGCTGGCTGCAGACTAACTTGCGAGCCACTCGGTTAGTGAGTGAACCCTGCATCTTACTGTCAGTGGTCTCGAGTGATGAATTCATGTTCTCCATGAGCTTACCTTTGCTTTAATTGTCGGGTCGCTATTTGGCTGATCTACGGCTTCACCCTGGTCAGTGGCACCCAGGCGATAACTGGGATCAGCCGGGTCGAGCTTATCGGGGTGGGTCTCGAACCGAGCCCCTTTTAGCTTGAGCTTCAACGCATGCCAATAGATGCCTGTGACCACCTTGAATGATTCCAGAGGAAACCGCCGCAGGCTCTTATGCAACGTTTTACGAGTGAGAGGCATTCTCTGGACTGCCAGGGTTGCATCAAATATTTTTTTGCCCTCCTTGTGCACATTCATGTGAATGCGCAGTTCGCTGTTTCGGAAGCTGAAAAGCCAGTGGTAATCCTGGTCCATCGGGTTGTAGGGCGAGACATGAAAACGCTTGCGGAAGCTGAACGCCTGAGTGTTCCAGCCACCTCCGGACTCCCTGGGCTCCCCGCGTTCGAGGCAGTAAACGTGACGTTCATGCCAGGGCGTATTGGTAATCTGTGCCGCTATAACTCTTGGCACAGCGCCTTCAGCGGAGTCCGCTCCGGCGTCATAACAGAAATAGAAACTGACCGGGTTGAACACGTAACCGAAATAGCGCGGGTGGGTGATCAGCTCAATTGCACCGTCGGGATACCAGCCAGTGGCTGCTTCAACCTGTTCAGAGACCGCACGCTTGAGGTCAGGTTGCCCAGGTGCAAAATAATCACTGCGGTGCAGGGATAACCAGTTGAAACGCTCCAGCGAAAACCAACGGCTCAAACCCGTCACGGTGGACCATTCATCGAGGTTCAACGCCAGCATACCGGTGTTATATTCAAACTGATGGGCTACCGGTGTAAGCCGACGGTGCCGAACGGTCCCTTCCAGCCACTGACTCGCCAATGGCTTGTGATCGGAGGTAATCATGGTCAAAGCTCGACTCCGAGCGCTTCAGTGACCCGTAATGCACTGCGTACTCCATCCTCATGAAACCCGTTAAACCAGTAAGCCCCGCAGAAATGGCTACGATTCCTGCCACCGATCTCGTCATACCGGTTCTGCGCGGCGACGGCTTCCAGGCTAAAGACCGGATGGGCGTAGCGATACTGTTCGATGATT
>JBDNIR010000544.1:0-1672 GCA_041688195.1 Marinobacter sp. | reverse complement strand
CAAGGGCATCTGCTTTTTCCAGAGGACCTGCCAGGAACGGATTGTAGAGTAGCAGTGCTGTTATGGGCTTGTACTTACCGATCATTCCAGGGATGCGACCATCGTTTCGAGCCTCGATATAACGTCGCATTCTAGCGCGCAATCCATCAAGAGCCAGCAAGTTCGTCATGTAGCTAACCTGATTCAGCGCGGTTTCCAGAATGAATTTGCAGAACAATGCCAGGCGCTCTTGGCTCAGATAGCCCCGACCGTCCGTTTCACCCTGTCGTGGGTAATCCGCTTGCACTAGGGCTGCCTTATAGTCCGAGGACTGATGTGCCAGCCCTCGGCTTAGGCACCAGATGCCGGAGCTTTCCAGGCCTACCGCTTGAAAGAGGGCATTCGTCCATAACCGAACTACCCGACCGTTCCCGTCCAAAAACGGGTGGATCCATAAAAAACGGTGGTGAGCGCACGCTAAGCCAATCAGCCGGCTGTGGCCTGAATAGCGGGCAGATCGATATTCATTACAAAACCCCTCCATCAAGCTCACCAGCCCTTGGGCATCGGGAGGAATAAGTTGCCCGACTTTCACATTCTGTTGCCGCCAGTGTCCCGGCTCAACCATTGCGACAACCCCACTCTCATCGTGTACTTGTCGTAAAGTCTCTGGAAGCCCCTCATAAAACCGACGGTGAAGCGCGAGAATAAACTCCGTCGAACAAACCGTTTCCAGTGTTAATGCTTGGTTTTCAACCCATTCCTGAACCTTGATGTGCGCGACTGACTCTAACTGATGGTCACGTTTGACCGGATCTTCACTGTAGTGCCCACGCTGAGCTTCCCGGATCTCATGGGGAAGCGTTCGATTTCCTTCGATGAGGTTGGAGTAGTAGGAGTTGATGACGGCCATGTACCGCCGAATTGTGTCGGCACTTTCGGTCGGCATCATGCCCGTCAGCCGTGCGGCCTGACGATCAAGCTGGGTCACCAGATCAAAAATCCCATGCCGTTGAAGCGCGGGCTCTTGAGGAATAAAGGGCGTGATGTCGAGTTTTGATGTCATAAATTGGCCGGTTCAATGTCCGCTTCATTTAGAATTTAATACTCTCTATCTAATTATTATAGATCATTTTTATTATTTTTACTCAACATGAAAAATAACCGTTATGGCCGGATAAATGGCCGGTTTATAATGGTTTTTTGTCTCTGAAAATAGAGAGGTTGAGGTAAGAAAGTATCAGCTAGCTGCCGAAACACTGATTGCGTTGGTTGAACAAAGCATTCAATCTTTTGAGCAACATTGTGGCGAAGAACTTACACAGTTTTTTAGTGTGGCTGGGCTCGATAATCAAAGTATCGCCGAACCCGTTGCAGGTCTTTTTCCGAACGCTGCATCAGATCCATTGGTGAATCGCCGTTAAAGGGTTCATCTGAGGAGGGCCGCCGCAGACGCTCAGCGCTGCGCTCGGGATCTGTGTATAAGATATTCAGAGCTTTTGCGATACCCAGTAAGAGCGAACATTTGCGCGTTTCGAACACTGGTCTATTGTTCTCTATCTCAGTCTGAGATCCGCAAATAGAAAATAGTTCCGACCTGCTGAAGCAAAGCTCCTTTGCGACAGGCAACATTAACCGGTGTAGTGTTTCTGCATCGTATTGTTGGTGTGAGCGCATCGTCAGGGCCTATTTT
>JBDNIR010000128.1:0-2715 GCA_041688195.1 Marinobacter sp. | reverse complement strand
GCCACAGTAATAGGCTTCATGGTAGAACCGGGCTCAAAGAGATCGGTTATTGCCTTGTTTCGAAGGCCTGCCGGGTCCATGTTCTGACGATCATTCGGGTTGTAGGAAGCCTGATTAACCATTGCAAGTACTTCACCGGTCGCCACATCCAGCATCACCAGCGTGCCACCGCGAGCGTCGTGCGCTTGCACCACCGCTTTCAGCTCACGATAAGCCAGATACTGAAGACGAAGATCAATGCTCAGGGCGATTTCCTTACCGGGGCTGGCATCGCGAATCAGCGACAGATCCTTGATAACTCTGCCACGACGGTCTTTCAAAACCCGCTTGCTACCCACCTCACCACTAAGCCAGTCATTAAAGGAGAGCTCAATGCCCTCCTGACCCATTTCGTCGATGTTGGTAATGCCAACCACGTGAGAAGTGACTTCACCGGCCGGATAATATCGGCGATATTCCCGGCGCGTATAGATACCCGGCACGCCAATATCCAGAACTTCCCGTGCCAGAGAGGGCTGAATTTTGCGCTTCACATAGATAAATTCGCGCTGCTGATACTGACGCAGGCGCTCCCTCAGATGCGCCTCGTTCAGGTCCAGCAGCCTTGCCACTACGGTCAGCCTCGGATCACCGGCATCCATCTCGCCCGGATTTGCCCAAACCGTATTAACCGGGGCGCTTACCGCTAACGGCTCTCCGTAGCGATCGGTGATCATGCCACGATGGGCGTCAATGGTTTCAACCCGGATAGTGCGAACATCCCCCTGATGACGCAGGAACTCCTGGTCGACCACATGCAAGTCAACCAGTCGCCAGCCCAGCACCGCAACAACCAACAGGAACACACCCAGCACAGAGCCAAACCGCCAGGCTTTGAGGCTGGCAACCAAGCGCTGGGCGATGGTCTGTGTTTGTTCCTGCTGAGCCACTGCTGTCACCTGATTAGCAAGTTAGAAACATTAGTGTGCGAGCGCGTATGGCATAGGCGCAGGCACGAGCACAATGGATTCTCTACCCGGAACCACCATTGAAAGGTTTTCCGCAGCCAGGCTTTCAATTCGACCATGAGCACTCAAGGCACTCTGTTCCAACAGGAGCTGACTCCACTCCCGCTGATACTGATCCCGCTCGATCTGCAATTGCGACAGCGTGTTAAAAAGATACCGACTCTGATGACCACTGGCAGCAACCCCGATCGACGAAGCTATCAGAACAAGAACCAACACCAGGGAAATCAAAATGTTGCGCTGGCATACCGACTGGAAAATCTGTTTCGAAAGCCCCAGAGTAGTCGTTAGCCCGGCGCGCATTTTCTTCCGGCTCATTGGAGCAGTCTTTACAGGCCGCTCAATCGTTACAGCGCTCATACCATTTCTCCTTCGGGTTGCGATTCGCCCGCATTACCCAAGCGACGCTCAAGAACCCGCATAACCGCACTCCGGGCTCTGACGTTGTCGCTTATTTCATTGAGTTCTGCTTTCATGGCCTTCCCGATCAGTTGGTAGGGCGATTCTGTATCCACGGCCTTTACAGGAAGACCCCTTGGCAGTTGAGGTCCGCGGGCAAGATCACGCATGTAACGCTTTACAATTCGATCTTCCAGCGAATGGAAACTGATAACCACTAACCGACCGCCAGGCGCTAAAAGATCAACCGCAGCGCGAAGGCCAAGCTCCAAATCCTCAAGCTCTCGATTAATGAATATCCTCACCGCCTGAAAGGTTCTGGTGGCCGGATGCTTATGCTTGTCTTTCCTGGGTACCGCTGCACTGACCAACTCCGCTAGTTGCCGGGTTGTAACCAGCGGTTCGTCCTGACGTTTTGCAACCACAGAACGAGCGATACGGCGTGAGAACTTCTCCTCGCCGTATCGCCAAATAACGTCCGCAATCTCTTTCTCGCCTGCGCTATTGAGCCACTCTGCGGCGCTGGGCGCCTGAAGCGGATTCATGCGCATATCAAGCGGGCCGTCCCGCATAAAACTGAAACCCCGGTTAGCATCGTCCAACTGGGGCGAGGAAACTCCGAGGTCGAGCAACACACCGTCAACCTCAGACCAGCCCTGCTGCTCAACCACGGATGCAATATCCGCAAATGAGCTGTGACTGATCCTGAATCGGTCATCCTGCTGCGCCAGAGCTTCACCATAACCCACGGCTTCCGGGTCCTTGTCGATTCCCAGCAATTGGCCGGTTGCAGACAGCCGCTCAAGAATCAGACGGCTGTGACCTCCACGACCGAAGGTACCGTCAATGTAGCGTCCACCGGAGTCACCAACCAGGTAATCAACTGCGGAGTCCAGCAACACCGACTGATGCATGGGCTGCCCGTCCCTGTCAGGCGTACGCTGACTATTCATAAAGACAGCGCCTCCATTTCAGGCGGCATCACGTCGTCGTCAGAGGCTCCGTCAAGCCATGCAAACCAACGGTCCTCGTTCCAGAGTTCAAGCTTTTTGCCCTGTCCGACCACCATAAGTTTTTTCTCGAACCGGGCGTAATCCCTTAGCGTCGGCGGTACCAGCACTCGGCCAGCGGAATCCAGCTCCAGCGGCGTGGCATAACCCAGCATCAAACGCTGAAGGCGGCGAGCTCTTCGATTCATATTGGGAAGCGCTTCAATTTTTGGACGCAGGGCCTCCCACTGGGAGTCCGGGTAGATCAGCAGACAACGCTCCTCTTCGGTATCCGGAGCATTGGCAGTCAGCACAATACG
>JBDNIR010000127.1:0-1789 GCA_041688195.1 Marinobacter sp. | reverse complement strand
CTGCCGTTTTTGCTGGTGTTCTCAACCCTGAACGCCCGGCTGGCGGATATCGGGGTTGAAACCGCCACCATCGGATTCTTCAGTTGGTTGGGTATTACCTACTCGATAAAGGTGGTTTGGGCGCCGGTAGTTGACCGTCTCAAGTTGCCACTGCTCGACAAGCTGTTGGGTAAGCGTCGCAGCTGGATGATTCTGGCGCAGGCGGGGGTTGCGTTGGGGTTGGTATTGATGGCAAAGGTTGATGCCGTCACCGCGCCCACCATGATGGCGCTTTGTGGACTGTTGGTCGCATTTTCTTCGGCCACTCAGGACGTGGCGATTGATGCCTACCGCATTGAAATTGCCGAGCCACGGCTGCAGGCCGCGCTGGCTGCCATCTATATTTTCGGTTACCGGCTGGCACTACTCGTTGCCGGGGCAGGGGCGTTGTATCTCGCCGAGTTCTGGTCCTGGCAGGTGTCTTACGAGGTTATGGCAGTGTTGATGAGCGTAGGTGTTCTGACCGTGCTGGTCATCAGGGAGCCCACTATTAATCATCACAGCGTGGCGGAAGATCTGGCCGTTACAGTGGCTCGCGAGACTGCAAAACGGGCGCATCTTTCTCCGCGTATGGCCCGCCTCGCAGGCTGGTTTTCAGCCGCTATCGCCGGACCGTTCGTGGACTTCTTCCGACGGTATCGGGAGCTGTCCCTGTTTATTCTGGTCCTGGTGGCGCTCTATCGAATCAGCGATATTTCCATGGGTGTGATGGCGAACCCGTTCTATCTCACTTTTATGGGTTTCTCGAAAACTGAAGTAGCGGATGTTACCAAGATATTCGGCTTCTTTATGACCATCGGCGGCTCCCTGCTGGGCGGGCTGCTGGTGGTTCGTTATGGGGTGCGCCCAATTCTGGTAGCCGGTGCCGCCCTGACGGCTGCGACCAACCTGCTATTCGTTGTTGTTGCACAGCTGCCGCCGGACATGGTCCTGCTCGCAGTGGTGGTCAGTGCTGATAATCTGAGCGGTGGGATTGCCAATGTGGCTCTTATTGCGTGGCTCTCAAGCATGACCAGCGCCTCGTTTACAGCGACCCAGTACGCCTTGTTCAGCTCGTTGATGACCCTGCCGGGTAAATTCATCGGAGGCTTTTCCGGCATGGTGGTTTTCAATTACGGTTATACCGAATTTTTCTTTATTGCTGCTATGATGGGCGTGCCCGCTATCGTGTTGTCCTGGTGGCTGATGGGGAAGGGGGAGCGTCTGGATGCGCTTGCACCGGCGAGTGACTGGCCGGAGGAGGAAGCAATTGATGAACAGGCGGGCGAGCGTCAGGGTTCCCAGCGATAGCGCGCCATGGAAACCCGTCCATCAACAATCTCGACGCCTTCCTTTTGCAGGCTTTCGGACTGCTGTATGAAGGCATGGCTGCCGGGTTTGAAGGCCAGCTGGCCATTGCTTTTCAGTACCCGGTACCAGGGCACTGCCGAGCCGGCTGGCAGCTTACCCAGCGCACGTCCTACATAGCGGGCGAGGCCTGACAGCCCGGCGAGGCTTGCCACCTGGCCATAGTTGGCAACCCGACCTTCAGGGATTGACCAGACCACCTGCCAGATTATCTGATCACGGCTTGGCAGGTTGTCCGTTGCGCGCGAATCAGAGTCGGAGTGCGCCATCGACTTCAATCATCCGCCCCGAAAGGTAGTCATTCTCGAAGATAAAGGCCGCCGCGGAGGCAATTTCCTCCGGCTTACCCATGCGTTTGAGAGGAATTGCCGCCGTCATTCTCTGCAGCGCTTCCGGCTTCATG
>JBDNIR010000543.1:0-2979 GCA_041688195.1 Marinobacter sp. | reverse complement strand
TTTTCATAATTTTCATAAATATAGAAACTGCTCTCTACTACACAAGATTAAAGCGATACAGAATAGTCACACCACAACTCTTGACGGGTATCAATTCTGAGATATACTCATTTTTTGCAATCGATAGCGCCGTACCGGGCCAAGACGTCTTTCAAGCTATCTTACAAAACAAACAACAGGACAATATAGCCATGACTCAGCCGAGTATTCTTCTTGAAATCGATCAGGGTGTGGCTCTGCTAACTCTGAACCGTCCGGACAGTCTGAACAGTTTCAATGTCGAAATGCACGAACGCATGCGCAACGCCGTCAGCACCGTGCGTGAGGATGAGTCTGTCCGTGTACTGGTCATTACCGGCTCTGGCCGGGGCTTTTGCGCCGGGCAGGATCTATCAGACCGCAGCGTATCCCCGGATCAGGAGGTGCCCGATCTGGGCGCGTCGCTGGAGAACTATTACAACCCGTTGATGTTAAGCCTGCGGGATCTGCCGATGCCGGTCGTCTGCGCCGTCAACGGTGTCGCTGCCGGCGCCGGTGCCAACATCGCCCTTGCCTGCGATATCACACTGGCAGCCCGCTCTGCCAATTTCGTTCAGGCATTCTGCAAGTTAGGCCTGGTGCCCGATTCCGGCGGCACCTGGACCTTGCCCCGCGTGGCCGGTATGGCCCGGGCCAAAGGCATGGCATTGTTGGGAGATAAGATCAGCGCCGAACAGGCCGAAAGCTGGGGCATGATCTGGCGCTGTGTGGAGAACGAGCAGCTCATGGAAGAAACCATGAAACTGGCCCGGCATTTCGCAACCCAGCCCACCAAGGGTCTTGCCCTGATCAAGCGCGCGCTTCATGCCAGCGCCAGCAACACCTTTGAAGAGCAGATCAATCTGGAAAGAGACCTTCAACGCATGGCCGGACAGACCGAAGACTACCGCGAAGGCGTTGCAGCCTTCATGGAGAAACGCACGCCAGCCTTCAAGGGGAAATAATCCATGCAGGCGCTTGATGCCCAAACCACCATCGCAGTCACCGGCGCCGGCATTGTGCAGAAGGGACTTTATTCATGAGTGAGATGGATCCGCAAACACTCGCCGAGGAATGCGCAAAAGCCATGTTTGCCCGGGACCGGGCCAGCCAGAACCTGGGCATGAACATTGAGTCCGTAGCCCCCGGCAAAGCTGTGCTCACCATGACCGTTACCGGTGACATGATTCAGGGCCACGGCTCCTGCCACGGCGGCTATCTGTTCACCCTGGCCGATTCCGCCTTTGCTTTCGCCTGCAACAGTTATGACCGGGCCACCGTCGCCTCCGGCTGCAGCATTGATTACATGTACGGCGCCAAAGAAGGCGACCGGCTGACCGCCACTGCCGAAGAGCAGGCCCGGGGTGGCCGCACCGGCGTGTACGACATCACATTAACCAATCAGGACGGCGGCAAGGTCGCCCTGTTCCGGGGCCGGTCCTACGAGGTTCGCGGCACCGTACGTAATTCAGAGGAAAATTTATGAGCGCGGACACTATTCTTAAAGACGCCTACATCGTCGACGCCATCCGCACCCCCATCGGTCGCTACGGCGGTGCTATCTCTGCCGTGCGTACGGACGATCTGGGCGCCATCCCCATCAAGGCCCTGACGGAACGTCATCCGGACCTGGACTGGTCCAAGATCGACGATGTGCTTTATGGCTGCGCCAACCAGGCCGGCGAAGACAACCGGGACGTTGCTCGCATGTCGTCACTGCTGGTAGGCCTGCCGGTTGACGTACCCGGCAGCACGATCAACCGTCTGTGCGGTTCTGGCATGGATGGCGGCGGATTTCGGTATTTCCCGGGAAGACCAGGACGCCTTCGCACTGCTGCTGGCAGGAGCCGATGCCCTCAAATTGGGTATGAGCGGTGCCCGCCTGGTGACCACGGCCCTGAACGAACTTGAGCGACGCCACACGGCCGGCAAAAAGGCCCGATTCGCCCTTTGCACCATGTGCATCGGCGCTGGCCAGGGAATCGCCATTATCATTGAACGGACAGATGCGGTGGCTTGACGCTACCGCCCAGACCAGAACACAGACCATCACCCTACAAGAACAAAGCAGGACAGAATCATGAGCTTACCACTCCAGAAAATTGGCAAACTCGACCGGATGGAGACCGCCAGCATTGACGAGCTCCGCCATGAACAGCTCCAGCGCCTGCGCTGGAGCCTGATTCACGCGTACACCAACGTGCCGTTCTACCGTAAGGCCTTTGACGATATCGGCCTCAAGCCGATGGAAATAGACTCCCTGGAGGACCTGGCCAAGGTACCGTTTACCACCAAGGCGGACCTGCGCGATAACTACCCTTTCGGCATGTTTGCCACGTCGATGTCTGAGGTAGTCCGGGTGCACGCTTCAAGCGGGACCACCGGCAAACCGACCGTGGTGGGCTACACCCAGGGCGACATCAACACCTGGGCCGACGTTGTAGCCCGCTCCATCCGTGCCGGTGGCGGCCATGCTGGCGACAAGGTCCATGTTGCCTATGGTTACGGCCTGTTTACGGGCGGTCTTGGCGCCCATTACGGTGCCGAGCGCCTGGGTTGTACAGTCATCCCCATGTCCGGCGGCCAGACCGAGAAGCAGGTCCAGCTGATCAAGGACTTCGAGCCCGATATCATCATGGTGACACCCTCTTACATGCTGAACATTGCTGACGAGATGGATCGCCAGGGTGTCGATCCCCACAAGCTGCCCCTGCGTCTGGGTATTTTCGGGGCAGAGCCCTGGACCAACGCCATGCGTGCCGAGATCGAAGAACGCCTTGGCATCCAGGCCCTGGATATCTACGGCCTGTCCGAGGTGATGGGCCCAGGCGTAGGTATGGAATGCATTGAAACCAAAGACGGTCCCACCATTTGGGAAGACCATTTCTATCCGGAGATCGTCAACCCGGAAACCGGCGAAGTCTTGCCCGATGGTGAATACGGTGAGCTGGTCTTCACCTC
>JBDNIR010000542.1:0-4482 GCA_041688195.1 Marinobacter sp. | reverse complement strand
TAAAATTCCGGCCTCGCATCCGTTTCAAGAGCCAGGGAAACCCAAATTCCAGAAACAACAAAGCCCGGATCTTTCGATGCCGGGCTAAGTATGTAACCTAATATGGTCGGGACGGCAGGATTTGAACCTGCGACCCTCTGCCCCCCATGCAGGTTTTTTAGTGTCTCATCTCGCTTCAATTTAGCTCAAAACGCCCCCTTAGAATAGCCTTAAACCCCCATTAATACTGGATTTAACCCCCTTATTGTGCTTCAATTTGTTTCACGTTATCGCGGGTTGATATTTACGCCCCCAACACGCCCCCAGTGAATTTATCCGCCCCCATTACGCCCCCAGAGCCAGGGCGGAAAGTGAGAAAAGAGGAGCGCCAATAATGCAGGAATTGCCAAAGGCAGCGGAAAACGCTGACAAGTACCTGAAAAAGCTAAAGCCAGCGGACAAGGATCAATACATTAAAGACTCAAAGGTTCCCGGGTTGGTTTCTCGTGTGACGAAAGGCGGGAAGAAAGTTTGGCAGTTGCGCTATACGGTAAAGATCGGTGACGGGTGGCGGGATCGAAAAACGACCATTGCATCATTTGATGATGGAACAGGCGCGAAGGCTGCGCGTGATCTTGCGGAGGATATGCGGACTGCAATCCGTAATGGCGGTGATCCGGTTGCAGAGAAAAAGGCCAAGGCGGAGGAGCGCCAGTCAGAGGAGCGCCAGCGGAAACAGCAAGAGTTGGAACGGGTGACAATGCAGGAGCTCTTCGAGCGCTGGGAAAAAGCCGAGCTTCAAGGCGCGAAAGGTCATAAAGACAATGGGAAGGAAGCGGGCCGGTGGATCAAAACGAAGATCCTCAAAAAGTATTCAGGGCTGGAGGTTTCCGCTTTTGGCAAAGCTCAATTTTTCGAGGTTGTGGAACCGATGAAGGCGGCAGGCCACAACCGGGGCGCTAATGTGTTGTTGTCACTTACAAAGCAGATGCTCAATTTTGCCGTTGATCGTGATGTTATCAAGCGCAACCCGCTAGAGGCTGTCACTAAAAGGAAAGTCGGGGGTGACGATGTGGAACGCGACCGCGTTCTGTGTGAATACGAAGACCCGGACACGCACCAAACCGTCCCCGATGAACTGGCGGAACTGTTTGAAAAGCTGCCGGGATCTGGCCTATCTCAACCCGCACAACTAGCGATTCATATTTGTTTGGCTACCTGCTGCCGCGTTGGTGAGCTGATGCAGGCTAGCTGGAGTGATGTTGATATGGTTGCGGCTGAGTGGAAGATCCCAGCGGATAACTCTAAAAACGGTAAGCCCCATCTTGTAAATATGAGTGATTATGCGCTGGAGCATTTTGCACGCCTGCATGCGCTTACAGGCGGCTTTAAGTGGGCATATCCCGCCAGTCGGGGGATTGGTCATATCAACCCAAGGGCCGTCACAAAACAGATTACAGACCGTCAGAGGGCTGATGGTAGCTGGCATGCAGGACGATCAAAGAAACCTGATGCGCTTATACTGCCGCGCGGCAAATGGACGCCGCACGATCTGCGAAGGTCAGGGGCTACAATGATGGCAGAACAGGGCGTAATGGGTGCCATTGTTGAGCGCTGCCTGAATCACACCGAATCCAACAAGGTAAAGCGGATCTATAACCGTCACAACCCACGGAACGAAATGAAGGAAGCATGGCAGCTATTAGGGGCTGAGTTGCAGCGTATTTCAGGTATGGATGTTTTGCCGCTGGCAGAGCAATGGAGATCCGGCAAGGTTGCCAGCATTGGAGCAAGGCGCAAAGCAGGTTGATAACCGGATTAAATAACTGCCCTGCCCTTGTGTCGGGTTTTTTTGCGTCTCTGTGCTGGTTGCAGGCAGCCAGTTAATGGAAAAGGCTTATTTTCCAGCTATTTAAGTTATTCAAAGAGCTTGAGTGATAAGGCAGAGACGGCGGGACGGCGGATTGACCGGAAGGCGATAGATCAAAAGCAGCAAGAAACAACTTATGCATTCCTAAAACAAAAAGCGTACACTATTTGAGATGTGTGAATTAGACGCATAGGAAGGCCGCGATCAATCGGTGCTAGAACACCGAGAGAAGACGGCCTATTTCGTGAACGCCGGACTTAGCCTGACGCATTCCCTAATCAACAACACGGATGCTACAGGCTAGAGGGGGAAACATGAAAGATTGTTTGGTTACTAAAAACTACTTTCTTATAACCTTAATGATTCCGGCAGGCAAAATCAGGAGCATCTCCGATGCCGGTAAATCAAAAAGCGGTTACAGATCGCACAACCGATAAACTGTTGCGACCTTCTGAGGTTGCGTGCTGGCTGAGTATCAGTCGCGCCACCTTGTGGCGCTATGAACAACAGCCAGGGTTCCCCAGAAAAATAAAGCTATCCCCTCGTTGTGTTGGCTATTGGCAAAATGATCTAACCATTTGGCTTGAATCAATGGGGACTGCACAATGAAAAATGCCCCGACCGCTTTGAACACGATATCAACTGATGTTTCGGCACTTTCAGCCGCAGCTCAAAGGGCAAGGCTGCTTGAATACCTGCAAAACAATAATGCCTTAACAACCCTTCGCGCACGTCATCAGCTCAACATAATGCACCCTGCAGCTCGTGTGATGGAGTTGCGCCAGTCCAGCTATGAAATTGTGACCCTTCGCCGCAAAGACACCGATTCTGCTGGTCGGCCTCACCGTGTCGCAGAGTATATGCTGATGTCTGGGGGTAAGGCATGAAAAAAGCGCCCGCCACCACAGCAAAGCGCCAACAGAATCATATCACACCCAGACATAGCCGCTTAATAGATGGGCTTCTCAATGGCCCTCTACCAAGAGAAAAGTTCGGACTCAGCATCACCACAGAGCGCGTTGAGAAAATCGACAGAGACGGCCTTTTAACTCGACCTGGGGTGTATCACCTAAGCCCGGAGTCACGGGAACATGCACGCCTGCTATTGGCCCTGAAGTGAGTGCCGGAGCATGGCTAACAACAAATCGAAGTTACTGTTCGACAGAGAAGGCGGAACCGTTGCCATACAACGCCGCCTGCTGGCCTCTAAGGGCTATTTGAACCTTACACCCTATGCCAAGGTGCTGATGACTCTAATACATCGACACTGGACACCAGCGGGCCCTGTAGGGTTTGGAGTTCGGCAGGCTGAACGTGAGATACCCTGCTCTAGACGCATTGCAATGCGAGCATTCAATGAGTTGGAGAAATCCGGTTTTATCGTCAAGGAAGACGAAAGCCTGTTCTGTTCTCGGACAAAATCGAAAACTCGGACATGGCGGTTAACCTGGATGCCATGCTGGGGGAACAGAGCACCGACAAATGACTGGGAAAAAAGCCATGAATAAAAAGTCTACCGGTGCATATGTGATACCTGTAGCCCACCCACAGGTGCCTGATATGCACCATAGGAGCCATTTTCGAGGGCCACAGGTGCACTTTTTGGTACCTGTGGAGCGCTTTTTCAGGGGCCACAGGTACCTTGTATGCACCACTCCTACATATGCCACCCCCTACCAGTTTTTCTAAAGGCTTTATAAGTCTTCAATCATGCTCATTTACACACGCCGGCTCAAGGAATCAGCCATCAAACCCGACTGGTTTACCCACCTGGACGGGCTCACTTCAAAAGGCACTCACATGAATCAGCACATCGACCGAATGACCAATGTTTTCAGATTGCCCATCAAGCACCGCGTCACCTACCGCTATAAACCCGGTGACATTGGCAGCGCCCTGGCTGAAGGATTACGGCATGAAGTGATAGCGGGAGATATTGAGCAAGCGCTACATGACCTGCTATTCGTCTGCGAATCTGAGGACGTACTTGCAGCGAGGGAAGAGGAGTTCAACCGGGCCTATCTGCTGGCCTACTTTCGACTGATGCGGGCTGATGGAAAGCTGCCCGTGGTAAGGGGGAACTTATGAGCAGAAACCCGCGCAAATTCCGCCAACCCGTCCGGCTAATCGTTTCTGTTGAAGCCCAGACCGTGGACGCCATTGATGCCTTGATGAAGTCTGGCTATCACGGCCACCGCAACCGGTCGGAGTTTGTCCGCCTGGCCATCGAGCGTGAGCTTAGGCGCTGCCAGTCTGATGATTTTTAGACCATTATGCGCGCGCGAGGCTGATGATTTTCACACACGTTAGCAGCGCCGCCAGCCGCTGATGAATTTTGCGTATCTTTACGCGAGGGACTTTGATGATTTCGAGACACCTTAAAGGAGCGATGAGTCAGATGGAGTAATTACAAAGTTAAACTAATCCGCTTTTACGTAAAATTTTGGTGTGCTTTCCATGATTAACGCTCCAGATTCTAAAGGTAGACCCTATTTTTAGATCATTTATTAATCAATCCCAGATCAAGGATTATCTTCAACCTTTTTCTAAAGCGTCAACAGCTTCACTCTTTACTGACGGTCACTACTGCACGTTATAAAATTTGATAATGGTCTCGGCCAGCTCCAGATCGT
>JBDNIR010000126.1:0-4028 GCA_041688195.1 Marinobacter sp. | reverse complement strand
GGGGGAGGGTGTCTGGCTGATTGAAAACGCAGAGGACTGGCGTCGCTACCATGACAGCGCCGACGTGCTGTATGTGCAGGAATATCTGCCTATTGATCGCGATATTCGAGTGGTAGTGGTGGGTGATCAAGTGGTGTCGGCTTATTGGCGCCACCAGGCACCTCAGGGCTTCTATAACAACGTTGCACGGGGTGGCTGGGTCAGTACTGACGAGGTGCCTGAAAGCGCCACGACGCTGGCCCTGAAGGTTGCCCGGGATATGGAAGTCAACCATGCGGGTTTTGATATCGCAATGGTGGGCGATCATCCGTATCTGCTGGAGTTCAACCGTCTGTTCGGTAATCAGGGCCTGGCGGAGAAACGGATGCAGGAAACCATGCTGCACTACCTGAGCGCTCAGCTCGAACCCCGGCAGCAAATGTGGGTAGATATGCTAATATCGCCTATTGACGTAAAGCCCTAACTTTCGCGCTAATGGGCATCCGTTCAGTCCCGGACCGCCCTGCACCGCTGGGTGTTTACCGATGTGGGTAGGTTTTCTGGTTTGATCGAGACCCTTGATGAGTCCATCAAGTTCCCGATCTACACTGAAAAAACCGGTGAGCATGAAGACGTGGTGATTGCGGGTCCAACCTGTGACAGTGCCGATATCATGTATGAGCACTACAAATACGGTCTGCCTCTGAACCTGGCCATTGGTGACTGCATGTACTGGCTCTCCACGGGTGCATACACCACCACCTACAGCGCGATAGAATTTAACGGCTTCCCGCCGCTGAAAGACTATTACATCTGACCTGACGTTCAGGCCCGATCGGCCCGACGGCGAAGATCCGGCAACAGGGCCGTCGGTTTATTCATCGTCTACCAGACTGTAAGCGCCGTCGGCGTCGTGGGTTTCACGACCGGTGACCGGCGGGTTGAAGGCACAAATCAGACGCATGTTTTCGGTGCCACCGTGCAGCTGGTGCTTGTCATGCTTGTCGAGCGTATAAAGAGTGCCGTCGGTGATCTGATGGGTTTCGCCGGTTGCCAGATCGGTGATT
The DNA here is from genome assembly GCA_041688195.1 of Marinobacter sp. GTDB lineage: Bacteria > Pseudomonadota > Gammaproteobacteria > Pseudomonadales > Oleiphilaceae > Marinobacter. The sequence continues at coordinate 2,982 of JBDNIR010000126.1, read as the reverse complement.
GATCCATTGCCGGAAACGCAGTAGACAGCCTCGAGATGATTCTTGTACCAGAATTCGTGTTCTGAACCTGCCGGGATGATGGTTTCATGGAACGAGAAACCCATGCCTTCCTTTTTGAGCAGCAACCGGCGGCTGACCCAGGGCGACTCCACGCCCTTAACTTCGCGCTCGGTTCCGATAACGTCCTGGACTCTGACTATTTTCATGGCGATCCCCTTTTTTGAGTTGATTACCCAGTCTACCAGTATAAATCCTCATGTCATGCCGGGTTCAACCGCCATTCGTCGTACGCATCCAGCGCAGCCCCTATTGCACGTATCAGCTCATGTCGGGATTTTTCATCCAGGTTTTTGTTCTTACGACATTTATCAAGGCATTTCTGGAGCGCATGACGGCTGGTTCTGTTCAGATATTCGAGCCAGTGACTGTCGGTCGGAACCAGGTCCAGTAGCTCCCGGCCAGCGTGGTTGCGGTGGCTTATGTGCCACCAGTGATCAATGGCGCGGCCCAGAATGATGTAACCGAACTGGCTGTCCTGAACCGGGCCGAAAGTCGCAGTTTGCAGCCCCCCGCGAAGCGGGCCGAATTGGAGGGCGGACAACGCGAGGCGGTCGCCATAGAAATAACTACCTGCCGCACCAAGTATGCCTCCGATCAGTGCGCCGGCACCCAGAGAGGTGCCCAGGGTGACGGCATCAATACCAACGCCACCGAGAGCTCCGGCGCCGAAGCCGGCGGTAGTCAGATAGGCCCGGCTGACGCCCCAGACCTGACGGCTTTTCTCACTGAACAGATCGTGGTCGCTGTGCCAACTCAGTTCCGCTTCCTGACGCTGAATCCGGTTGTGCTGATAAAGCCGTTCAATAGCCAGCCGCAATGACTGTTCCCGTTGACGTTGATGCTTGTACCAGCGCTCACGCAAGTTGGCGGCAAGTTCACCATCGGGCCGAGCCGGTGAGCTGCCCACGGTGAAAGCTCGTTGCTCCCGCCAGGTCATCATCTCTTCCAGAGCCCTGGCAATCAGACCAGCGGCTTGTTCACGACGGTGCAGGCGCTGATCCCGAAGGTGCCTGACCGCGTGCTCCAGCGGTTGCTCCCAGGCCGGTTCAAGTTGTCCGAACGCCTTGAGCAGGCTCAGGTGTTGATCAAACGGCGCCCGCACTGCATCAAACCGGCGTACTACCTGGAAAAACTGACCCAGCGCCGCCTGCCAGGTATCACTGTAATCATCCGGACCAATACTGTTGATCAACGCCAGGTTGGGCTGGCCGGTCCAGCGTAAAATCGTCATTTCAGCTTCGTTTTCCGCGTTGTAGGGAACCGAGCCGTCAACGACATAGATGATCCCCGCGCCTTCGACAAGGGGTGCGAGCAGTTCACATTCATCATGAAAGCGGGCTTCGTTCCGGTGTTGGATCACGAAAGCGGCTACGGTTTCTGCCCGGTCTGAGGCGGTCAGACTATGGGCCTGTAACCACTCGAGCACCTTTCGGGGCCGCTGGAAGCCCGGGGTGTCGACCAGAGTGTAGAGGGCTTTCCCGTCGACGGTCAGGGGGTAGGTCTGGCTTTGCCGGGTAGTACCCGGCTCCAGAGCAATCGCGATGGCATCGTTCTGGGATAATGTCGCCACCACGCTGGATTTGCCTTTATTTGGATAGCCAACTACTGCAAACACAGGACCTGCTGTCATGACGTTTCTCCGGTGGCAAGGCTGACGCCAAGCCGGGCATTGTCCAACCGTTCGGTAAAACGCAGCCACTGGGCGACCTGATGCTCCGGCGGCCGGGCATCGGGAGCAGCCGCGACAGGCACCAGCGCTATCCGGGTAGTTTGGGGCCATCGCTGAAAAGCTTCTGACAGAAAATCCGCCAGCTCACCTGTGGGCGGCTCCCAGGCGTGGGTCAGTATCAGTACCGCCCCCGACTCGCCAGAGCCTAACGACAAGCGCACCTGCTGAAGGGTTCTGTGATCGTCCGCCAGTGCGGCCGCGCCACCCGCGGCCAGCACCAAGGGTTGCTCGCTTCTCATCAGGGAGCTTGCTAATTCGCGGTCCCCTGCGCCGGCCCAGCGAATCGCAACTCCGGCACTGGGCAGAGGCTGCGTTTGGATTGAGGTTGCCATCCGGGGTTGGTCGGTAGCGTCGGAGTGCGCATTTCCGGTCTCGAGTGCTGGGGTCTCCATGCGGTAAAGCAGCGTTTTGAGACCGGGGTGGTGGGCCAGCAGACGCCTTGCCCTCAGCTCCAGGTGTATGATTGCCACCATCAGCAGGAGGAACCTCAGCAGGATGATGTAGAACAGCCACACCATTGCCACGAAAGGCCACCAGTCGCCCCAGCGGGCTGGTGCTGTTGAACCCCCGGCACTTTCGATCCGATAGAAGCGGGAGTCTGCAACCAGTTCCAGCGAGGGCACCGCAGCAGCCCAGAGGCCCTGCCATGGCCAGGCGAGGGTCTGAACCAGCCGGTGAAAAGCTTCCGGTGCAGTGCTTAGCGTCGTACTCCAGCCGAAGGCCAGATCCTGCACAACGACCAGGCCGAGCAAGGTCAGCAAACCGCTCACGCCGAACGCGAGGCCACCGGCGTGAGCAGCACGGGCTGACAGTTGCGGTTGCAGCTGGCGAAGCACGGCTCCCGACGGAGACATGCTGCCGAACCGGCGGGCGATAACATCGGGCAGCCGACCCCAGGGACGCCAGCCAAGCAAGGATTGCAGACTGGTCAACACCGCCAGGCCGACCTGAAGTAATACAAACCCGAGAATAACGGTGACGTTGATCTGCCCGCTACCGTCGTAAAACAGCAGCCCCAGCATGGTCAGCAGGCCCAGTAACGTGCCGACGGCGATAAAGGCCAGATTCACCCGATACCAGACACGCAGCCGGGGGTCTGGCCCGCCAGCCAGCTGCTCGCCGTTAAACCCGCCGAGGTGCGTCAGCCAGTTCGCAGGCCCTGGGTGGCGGCCATCGGCCTGGCAGGACAATGC
>JBDNIR010000541.1:0-2986 GCA_041688195.1 Marinobacter sp. | reverse complement strand
TACGCGACCATAGGTAGCCAATGGTGGTCAGTGCCAGCTTCCTCAATAACCGCTGTTATCAGATCGGTTGTCACGTCGGAGTAGAAAAGCTTGGGTTAAATCAACAGGCATTAAACTAAAGTCGAAGTTCATACGACCGTTTTAATTCGTTGGTTCATATTCGCCATGACCATTTTCAGAAATTGCGCCGTACATAATCGGAGCATTGATAAAGACCTGACCCGGAGCAGCAAATTATGAAACATGTGGTAATTGCCGGTATTTCCGGTGGCATCGGCCGTGCCCTTGCAGAAGGGTTGCTTGCGGACGATGAGACGTCACAGATATGGGGGTTGTGCCGAGACCCGGAGGCTGTGAGTTTCACCGCTAGCCATATGAACCGGGTTCAACTGATTCAGTGGGATGCTTTGGCAATGGAGTCGAATGCAATAGCTGAGGCGCTGACTGACAAGCTGCCTGCAGAACTGACGATTGATACCGTTATTTATGCCGCCGGTATACTTCACAGTGAGTCTCTGCAGCCTGAGAAGCGGATTGAAGACATCAACACTGCGGCGCTGATGCTTGCGTTTCAAGTCAATGCCGCGGCGTTTCCGGTACTGATTCAGGCTTTGATGCCCTGGCTTCGGCACCGGGAATTCAAACGTGTCATGGCGGTGTCGGCTAAAGTGGGGTCAATCAGTGATAACCATCTGGGCGGTTGGTATGCCTACCGTGCATCTAAGGCGGCGCTTAATATGCTAGTCAGAAATCTTGCCATTGAACTGCCGCGAAGATGTCGACCGGTTGCCTGTGTCGCCGTGCACCCTGGAACTACCCGGACCCGCCTTAGTGCCCCGTTCGAGCAATCTCTAGCGCAATTGAACGTTCACGACGCCGAGGACACAGCGGGCAATCTGATTCGGGTGGCTCAGTCGTTGTCAGACCAGGACAACGGTCGTTTTATCAACTGGGACGGTACGGATTTACCCTGGTAAGTGGGAAAATGATGTCACAAAAAAGCCCGGACTGATGCCGGGCTTTACTGATCAAAGCTGATTCACCGAATAAACGGGTTCAGCATGCGGGTGAACGTTCCCGTGAGTCTGACCGGAGCGCTGAGCACCGACAGGGTGATGCAGTCGTGCCATTCAAGGGCTACCGGTTTATGGTCATCCTGCTGGTTCAACACCACAAAATCCCACTGATTAAAGACACCTTTTTTGTCCGAAAACGCGCCTTGCAGGACAATGGTGGTTTCCTCACCACGGTGCGTATGCGCCAGCGCTTTGCCGCCCGCCGTCAACTTCTGCAACACAACCTGCTCCGACTGGCCGGGGAACCGGTCGCTGATGTCCAATACACTTAAATCGCCTAGCTGACGTTTCCACGGCAAGGCATTCAAATCGGCACCCAACAGTTTTTCGAGCGGGCCTAAACGCTTCTGACGTGCTGCAGGCATATCCTGAGTGGAGGGTTCGCTATCGATCCGAGAAAGGATGGAGTCGAACATGGAGCCTGAAACCGTAACCTGCGGTTGTTGTTCCATCATCGCCGCTCCGAGGATGTCGAGCATATCGACGCGACTGCTACAATGGGAGCATTGGTCCAGATGCAGGCGGATGCAAAGGGCATGGGGCTCCGTCAGGTTACCGGCGCTGAACTCCATGAGAGTCAGACTGTCAGGGTGGTGCTGGATCATACATTCTGATCCTGCAAAATCACTTTTAACTTGTTTAACGCCAGGCGAACCCGGCTTTTCACGGTGCCGAGCGGAATATTCAACTCGTTCGCCACCATCTGGTGAGATTTGTTTTCCATGTACACCTTGGCGATCACTGTTGTTTGTTCTTCCGGCAGGTGGCTCAGGGACTCTCGTATACGGCGTTCTGACCTCAGGCGATGCAGTGAGGTAACGGGCTCGTCCTCGTTGTCGTCGGGAATCTGCCAGAGGTCTTCCGTCTCGACGGGCATTTCGGCACTGAGGCGCCGCATCTTGCGCAACATATCGATGCGCTGGTTTCGGGCTATGGTAAAAATCCAGGTAGAGGCTGCCGCTTTGCGCCAGTCGTAAAGACAGGATCTGCGCCAGATTGAGACAAATACTTCCTGAACAAGCTCTTCAGCATGGCTGGAAAGACCATTGGCCATGGCGTAGTACTTGATCTGGGGCCCGAAATGCTGGAAAAGCGCGTGGTAGGCTTCCCGATCCTGACTTTCCCCCACTTTCTCCAGCATCTGACTCCAGGGATCTTTGCGACCCTCGGCACGGGCTGGCTTCTGATCCAGTGTACTCACCGGACGCTCCTTGATCGTGGCGTGCATTTGATTCTGTTGTTTAATCATCTTAGGCACTCGTCAGCGGTTTGTCAGTCCTCTACTTACGCCAGGGTGACTTGCCTGGATGAATAAACTTCAAACTTAATTGCAACGCTTTGTAAAATGAACGGGCGTCTGTCGCCTTTTCCAGCGACAGACGAGGAGGGGTCAGGAACTACTCTTCCAGATAGGTGTAGCCACTGAGGCCGCTGGTAAGCTCCGACAGCAGAGCATTCTGTTGGCTGGCTGGCAGGCCGCTGGCTTCAAATTTTTTGGTGTAGGCACGCACCAGATCTTCGGGCTCGAAATTAACGTAGCGCAGAATTTTCGCCACCGTATCACCCTGGATAGCATCGCTGATGCGATAACCACCACCGGTTTCCCGTTTTACGTCCACCGAATGTGTGTCTCCGAACAGATTGTGCATATCACCCAGGATTTCCTGATACGCGCCGGTCATAAAAAAGCCCATCAACATGGGTTTGGCCGGGTCGTCCTCGGGCAAGGGCAGGGTGGTTTCGATGCCCTGGCCGTCCACGTAGCGATCAATACGCCCGTCTGAATCGCATGTGATGTCCTGAATGACCGCTCTCCGGGTGAGAGGGCGGTTCAGGCCCGAAATAGGTAACACCGGAAAAATCTGGTCGATTCCCCATACGTCGGGCAGGGACTGGAACAGCGAGAAATT
>JBDNIR010000014.1:0-11633 GCA_041688195.1 Marinobacter sp. | reverse complement strand
GCAGGCCTTTATCCAGTGTTTTGGCAAACTGCTCCTCTTCCTGCAGCAACACCTTTTCGATCTGGGCCTTGCTGCGCAACAGCTGTGGAAAGGCATCGCCCATCAGCTCCACCAGGGCTGCGGTCAGCTTGTGGAAAAATGGCTGGGTGGCACCCAGTTTATTGCCATGCCGTGCTGCCCGACGAATGATCCGGCGTAACACGAAACCTCGGCCTTCGTTTGAAGCCATCACTCCGTCTGCGATCAGGAAGGCGCAAGAGCGAATATGATCAGCCACGACGCGCAACGATGCTTCCGTGGTGTTGACGCCGCCGAGAATATCCGATGCCGCCCGGAGCAAGTCCTGGAAAAGATCGATTTCGTAGTTGCTGTGCACACCCTGCAGTACGGCGGTTATGCGCTCAAGCCCCATGCCGGTGTCTACCGAAGGTTTGGGCAGAGGCTGCATCTCACCGTTTGACTGGCGGTTATACTGCATGAAGACCACATTCCAGATCTCGATGTAACGATCGCCATCTTCTTCCGGGCTGCCTGGAGGACCGCCAGCTACGTCCGGGCCGTGGTCATAAAAGATTTCCGTACAGGGACCGCAAGGCCCGGTGTCGCCCATTTGCCAGAAATTGTCGGAGGCATAGGGTGCGCCTTTGTTATCTCCTATGCGGATGATACGCTCAGCAGGAACACCAATTTCTATATTCCAGATATCGAAGGCTTCGTCGTCTGTGGCGTAAACGGTTACCCACAGTTTCTCCTTCGGCAGCTTGAGCCAATCGTCACCGGTCAGGAAGGTCCAGGCGTAGTTGATTGCTTCACGCTTGAAATAGTCGCCGAAACTGAAATTGCCCAGCATTTCGAAAAAGGTGTGGTGACGTGCGGTGTAGCCCACATTCTCAAGGTCATTGTGCTTGCCGCCGGCTCTGACACACTTTTGGGTGCTGGTCGCCCGGTTGTAGTCCCGCGCTTCACGGCCCAGGAACACATCCTTGAACTGGTTCATGCCCGCGTTGGTAAACAACAAGGTCGGATCGTCTGCCGGCACCAGCGAACTGCTCGATACAATGGCATGACCTTGCTGTTTGAAATAATCCAGAAACGCCTGTCGCAACTCTGCGGTTTTCATAACCCGGCCCTGATTTATCGATCAGTCTTTCGATGAGGAATTCGATAGCGGGCTTGATCGGGCGGAGAAACGCCGCCAACCGAGCCACACAAGGTCGCTACTCTAGCATAGGCGCCCGGGAGGAAAAACGAGAAAGGTGAGCGCGAAAGTCAATCGTTTCAATTAGACAACCAAATGGCAGCACCGATCTCCCGTCAGGGATTGCGAACAAAGAACAGGCATCAACTAGCGGATTTGGCAGGCGCAGCCCCCACATCGCGGGTCATGACCTCAAAAGACAACTGTCGACGGGAAGCACTTTCATAATTGACTGCGGACGCAGCGGTTACCGGTGTCGGTGCTTCAGTAACAGAAAACCGATCACTCAACTGGTCCAGGCCCTCACTGACACGGGTAAAACTGTCGCTGATGTCGGCCGCCAATTCGTCCGTCATCATCCCCAGCGCTTCTATTTGCTCCCTTGCCTCCGAGAACCCCTTGGTCACACCTTCGCGCGCCTGAGCCAGCAAATTGTCAAGCCGTTCTGGGCCAGCACCACCGGCCTGTTCCCGGGTCAGCCGGGCCTCTACAAAACCCAGGATGCGGTTTGCAACCTGAACCGCGCTTGGGCGCTCAAAGCCACCCACAGCAGAACGGCCGACCTTGAAATCAAACGACTGCAACCGCTGCTCAAGCCGCTCCCTCAAAATAGCAATGCCATCTTCCGCGGTTACTATGCGGCGACTGGCGCCCACCTCTCCTGGGGGGATCTGAAGTTTGGCGGCGTTACCCCGGTCTGACCGGACATTGGCCGAATTGGGCATAGGCTGCTTTATGCCGGATAACGTGGGATTAAGAGGTGAAACCATGACAAACTCCTGATTCGCGCCAGAGCCCTGAATAATCTCAGGGACAACACTGGTTATCGGTCGCGGGCACGCAATCTTTAGGACGAATACGCTATACTCATCGCCGGTTTTATTGCCTATTTACTATCCTGAGTACGCCCCGGGGCGTCTTCCGCCAGTCTGGAGTTAATATGCCACGCCGTTTTCATGAAGGTAATGAAGGACTTCCTCCTGCGTCTCTTATCAAGCGTCTACTGGCGATGCTTTACGACGGCCTGATCTGTATTGCGGTGCTGATCGTCGTAACCTGGGGCTACACAATGCTGGCCGCCTGGGTGGTTGGCTTCGACCGCTACATGGATCTGGCAGAAGCCGGAAAGCTCAACACAGATCCACTGTTGTCGTCCCTGCTGTTTATTATCCTCTATTTATTTTTCGGCTATTTCTGGACCCGGACCGGACAAACTCTCGGCATGCAGGTGTGGAGAATCCGGGTTGAGAACAGCAACGGGGTATCCATCAGCTGGGTTCAGGCATTGCTGCGTTTCATGATGGGGTGGGCAAGCTGGATTACGTTAGGGCTCGGGTATTTCTGGATGATCTGGAACAAGGATAAGATGACCTGGACTGACAAGTTCTCGGAGAGCCGGATCGTGCATGTTGCGCCGCCTGAGAAACAAAAATCCTGAGCGTTGCTTCAAGACAGGAGAGGTTACCCCGCCCGGCGCATAAGCACGATCCCGGCGGCCGCGCTGATCGCAATAGGCACCAGGATCGCCAGTACCGGGTTGAATCCGAACACCAGACTCATTGGACCAAGCAGATCCTGCATATATTTGAATAGCAACCCGACGATCAACCCGGTAAATACCCGAAACCCCATGGTCACTGAACGCAGGGGCCCAAAAATAAACGAAATGGCTACCAGCACCATAACCGCTGTGCCCAGCGGCATCAGCACCTTCTTCCAAAACGCCAACCAGTATGGCGCGGTGGTCAGCCCTTGCTCACCGAGGTACGTCGCATAGGTGTATAGGCCGGTCATCGACAGGTTCTCGGGTTTGACGATCAATACACTCAAAACCTGAGGCGTAAGGCCGGAGTCCCAGCGTAATCGACGATAGCTCTCCTGGGATGTTTCCTGCTTCGACAGTTTTGTGGTGGTGACATCTTCCAGCATCCAGTGGCCACCCTGATACACCGCTCGTTTGGCGAATGTCGCCGTTGCCATCCAGCGTTCATCCGTAAACTCGAACAATGACACCCCATGAAGTGTCCCGTTCGTCTGAACTGCGTTCAGGTGAATAAACGTATCGCTTTCCCGATGCCAGATGCCAGATGCAGACGCAATGTTTTCACCGGCACCTTGCGCCATGGCCTTCTGGCTTTGGGCCATCCGCTCAAACGGCGGCGCCACGTACTCACCGATCAACAAGCCAACAATCACTATGACAAGTGTGGGTTTCATCGCGGACCAGACGATACGACGAATGGACACGCCGGCTGCGCGAATCACCGTCAGTTCCGATGAACTCGCCATCGCACCGAGCCCCACGAGGCAGCCCATGAACGCACCCAGCGGAAGGTAATCGTAAATGCGCCGTGGCACCGTCATGAACACATAGCCCAGCGCCTGAAGCATCTGGTAGTCATTGCGGGCATCACCCAATTCGGCAATAAAACCGAAAATAAGGTCCAGCGAAAGCACGACCACCATCACCAGAAACATGGCGCCACCGACGGTACGCATAACGTAACGGTCAAGTTTATGCACGGGCCGCAATCTCCTTCTGAAGCCGGCGTTTGCGCAACCAGGCGGGACCCAGATGAAGCCAAATACCTAACGCCAGGAACAACACGTGGACCCAGAGCAGGCCCAGCCACTCAGGCACCTTGCCATTTTCGAGTGCATCCCTGGCGACAATCAGTAAACCAAGATAGAGAATGTATAAGAGCATGGCCGGTAGAAGATGAAAAAATCGACCCTGGCGCGGGTTTACACGGCTCAGCCTCACCGCCAGCAATGTAACGATGGGGACGATCAACGGCAGCGAGAAACGCCAGTGCAGTAGTGCCCTCGCTTCGGGATCACTGGACGCCATCAATTCACGGGTGGTGAGGGCCTCTTCCAGGGTTTTGTCGCTTCCGCCTGAGCCATCAATACGCAATCCGTAGGCTTCAAATTCGGTGGCGGCAAAATCAAGCTGGCCAGGCACACCCTGAAACTGATTACCCTCTTCAAGAACCAGGAACCGGCTACCGGTATTCTCGTCAATAAACTGGGAACCGGTGTTGGCTGAGATCAACGTCAGGCTTTCTCCTTCATCGGAAAACTCGGCAATGAACACGCCTCTCAATTCCCGCTTATCATTACTCAGCGATTCGGTGTATGTGACCCGTCCGCCGGACTCCAGACTCTGGAAGCGGCCCGGAGCAAGCAGCTCAAACTCGGTGGCTTTACGCTGTTCATTGAAGATGGCCTCCACCTGCTTCATTCCCCAGGGCGAGATATAAAGACTCATGGCGCCTACTACCAGCATAACGAGAAGACTGCCAACCAGGGTCTGGGTGAGTAACTGCCGCTCACTGAAGCCACAGGCTGACAGCACGGTCATCTCACTCTCAAGGTACATGCGGCCGTAAGCGAGCAAAATGCCAATGAAAAAACCAAGGGGCAGAATCAACTCCAGAAAACCCGGAAAACGATAGGCCATGATCTGGAACAGTACATCGCCCGCCAACTCACCGGCGGCGGCGTCTGCCAGGTACTTTATAAACCGGCCACTCATGAAGACCATCAGCAGTACGCCGGATACCGCCAGCATACTGATCATCACTTGTCGGGTCAGGTAGCGGAAAATGATGCTCAAAGCGATCTCAGCCTGGAAAACACGATGAATAAAACGGCGGACGTTCAGTGACAGCCCGGCTGCATGATGGCTATTCTATGGAACCTGAATCACGAATGACAGCGCCCGCCCATGCTCAAACAGATCAGACCGCTTGATATAGTGGGCCTTCACCCTAAGATAGAGCATAAACCAACGCAGAACTTGTAACTTTCAAGTGCAAACTCGTGGCACCCTGGCTTACATTTTCTTTTACTGACTGTCCGGAGACTTTATGAACTTTACCCTCAGCAACAAACCTCTGACTACTGTGAAGGCTGACTGCCTGGTCGTCGCGCTGCCAGAGAAGGGCGATTTGTCGGAATCCACACGGCTCGCAGATGAGGCGCTGGGCGGGTTGATCAAAAGGCTGCAAAAAAGTGGTGATCTCTCCGGCAAGAACGCTAACACTGTAATGATTCCAACACCGGGCCAATCCTGGGACAGACTGTTAGTGGTCGGTACCGGTGCAGACGAAAACCGCACACCTGCCACATTTCGCAAAGCCCTGATCGCCGTCGTTGGGCAACTGAAAGATGGCGTATCCAGGCATGCTCTGGTTGCTCTGCACGACAGCCCGGTAACCGGCGATGACACCGCCAGCTCTGAAGCCGCAAAACTCAGCCTCATCGGCCGCACCTTGGAAGATCAGCTATACAGCTTTAACAGCTACAAGAGTGAGAAGCCGGCAAGCAGCAAGCTTAACAAGATCACCGTAACCGCCTCTGCGGCTGGCAAAGACTTTAAAGATGCCTTTAACCTTGGGCTTGCGACCGGGCGGGGCATGAATTTCACCAAGGATCTGGGCAATACGCCGCCTAATATCTGCCACCCGGTCTGGCTGGCTGATCAGGCTATGAAGCTGGCGAAGGAGCATGAAGTCATCAAGACCGAAGTACTTGATGAAAAGCAGATGGAAAAACTGGGCATGAACACCATCCTGGCGGTCGGTAAAGGCAGCACTCAGCCACCTCGTTTCATCATTATAGAATACCTTGGCGGCAAGGCCAAGGACAAACCCCATGTGCTGGTTGGCAAAGGCATAACCTTTGACACCGGTGGCATCAGCCTGAAACCGGGTGAAGGCATGGACGAGATGAAATACGACATGGGCGGCTCTGCAAGTGTGCTGGGAGCCATGCAGGTCATTGCCGAGGTGAAACCCAAGATCAACGTGGTCGCCGTCATTGCCGCTGCCGAAAACATGCCGGATGGGGGTGCCTCGCGCCCAGGCGATATTGTCACCACTATGTCCGGCCAGACCGTTGAAATTCTCAACACGGATGCCGAGGGCCGCTTGGTACTCTGTGATGCCCTGACCTATGTTAAGCGTTACAACCCGGCCTCCGTGGTAGATCTGGCGACCTTGACAGGCGCTTGTGTTATTGCCTTGGGCCACCACGCTAGCGCTGTATTCAGCAACGACCAGGGCCTGGCCGACGAACTGCTTGCAGCGGGCGAGCGCGCAGGTGATCGCGCCTGGCCCATGCCGCTGTGGGATGATTACCAGAACCTGCTCGACAGTAACTTCGCCGACATGCAGAACATCGGAGGCCGGGCAGCAGGGTCCATCACTGCAGCTTGCTTTTTGTCACGCTTTGCCAAGGACTACCGCTGGGCTCACCTGGACATCGCAGGTACTGCCTGGAACTCCGGGAAAGCCAAAGGCTCTACCGGCCGGCCAGTACCCCTGCTCGTTGACTACCTGATGTCTCATGCCGGCAAGTAACACCGACACCAGCCCTGCAAAGGATGTGCGGAACCAGTCTTACTGGTTTCACATCCTGGCTCAGGCCACCCCGGCTGCCCGCAACCTTCACGCGGTCAAACTGGTTGATAAGGCGTGGCAACAAGGTGACCGTGTGTGCATTGTCTGCGATAGCGAGGATCATGCTCGCGAGCTGGATGACCTGCTCTGGAACACAAGCCCGGAGGCGTTCATTCCTCACAGCATAGTGTGCGGGGGCGGCCCACCCTGCACGGAGCCTGTGGGCATCCTGGTATGTCTGCCCGTGGCAGCCGAATGGGACACGGTGATCATACTGTCGGAGACGCTGCCTGCGAATGCTGATCAGTTCAAGCGGTTGGCACTGGTAGCCCATAATGACGTGGCGATGCTTGATCAAGCCCGCTTACACTTCAAACAATTACGGGCATTGGGTATAGAACCGAAAGTGCATGACCAGAGAAAAAATCCGTAACTGCTCACAACCACCCTCCGTCCTTCTTCATTTTATTGGCATAATTTTTCCAAGGCGGCGGTTTGATATCGTTAGCCCAGCGTTCTCAAACACCCGAACAAGGCTCGTCATGGACTTCACCTTTCTGGGCACCTCTGCCGGCACCCCGACCAAAGCCCGTAACGTCACAGCCCTGGCACTACAGCATGGCGGCCCAAAACGCTGGTACCTGATTGACTGCGGTGAAGGCACCCAGCATCAGATATTGCATACCCACTACTCACTGATGCAGCTACAGGCAATCTTCATCACCCACGTGCACGGCGACCACAGCTTCGGACTACCCGGCCTGCTGGCCAGCGCCTCAATGGCCGGACGGGCAGAACCACTGCCGATCATTGCCCCCACTCGGCTGCGCGCCTTCATTGAAACCGCTATTGAACAGACGGATTCAAATCTGGGTTATGAACTGCAGTTTATTGACTCAGAAACGGACGCTTTCCGGTGGCAAGACCACGCCTTCGACGTGACCACCGACGCCATTGAGCCAGGACCAATCTGGGGCCAGTTGCAACAAGGTCTGGACGTCACGCTTGAAAATGGAGAAACACTTTGCAGTAAAGATTATGCCACTGTCACCCGGCAACCAAGGCGCATTCCGGGTTCGCGGCAACCGTGGCGACCATGTATAATTGCCGGTCTCAAATTACCCCTGTAAACAACACAAACGGCTACCAGCAGAAACCCCATGGAAAAAACCTACCAGCCAGAAAACATTGAGCGCCAGTGGTACGAAAACTGGGAAAAGAAAGGCTACTTCCGTCCGTCCGGCGAAGGCGAGTCCTTCAGCATTGCCATTCCGCCTCCCAACGTCACCGGTAGCCTGCACATGGGCCATGCATTCCAGCACACCATCATGGATACCCTGGCCCGCTTCAAACGCATGCAGGGCCGCAATACGTTGTGGCAGGTCGGTACCGACCATGCGGGCATTGCTACCCAGATGGTGGTGGAGCGCAAGCTTGCGGTAGAAGAAGACAAGACCCGTCACGATCTGGGCCGGGACGAGTTCATCAAGCGCATCTGGCAGTGGAAGGAGCAGTCTGGCGGCACCATTACCGGCCAGATACGCCGTTTAGGCAACTCCGTGGATTGGGACCACGAGCGCTTCACTATGGATGACGGCTTTTACAAGGCGGTTCAGGAAGTCTTTATCCGGCTTTATGATGAAGGCCTGGTCTATCGCGGCAAGCGCCTGGTGAACTGGGATCCGAAGCTCCACACTGCCATTTCCGACCTCGAAGTAGAGAACAAGGAAGAAAAGGGCTATTTCTGGCATCTGCGTTACCCGCTGGCGGGTGGTGCCAAAACCAAAGACGGCAAGGACTATCTGGTGGTTGCCACCACCCGGCCTGAAACCATGCTGGGCGATACCGCCGTAGCTGTGCACCCGGACGATGAACGCTATCAGCACCTGGTCGGCAAGACTGTGCTGTTACCTCTGGTGAATCGTGAAATCCCCATTATCGCGGACCCGCACGCTGACCCCGAAAAAGGCAGCGGTTGTGTCAAGATCACCCCGGCCCATGACTTCAATGACTACGCCGTGGGCAAGCGCAATAACCTCACCATGATCAATGTGCTGACCCAGGATGCCTGTGTCCGTGCCGTGGCCGAAGTATTCAACGCTGACGGCAGTGAAAATACCGAGGTAGACGGCAGCCTGCCTGCCGCCTACGCCGGTCTGAGCCGGGAGGAAGCCCGCAAGCAGATCGTCGCCGCAATGGAGGCGGAAGATCTGGTACAGCAGGTGGAAGACCACGTGCTGAGCGTGCCACGAGGGGATCGCTCCGGCCTGATCATCGAGCCCATGCTGACAGACCAGTGGTTCGCCGACGCCAAGACGCTTGCCAAACCCGCTATCGAAGCGGTGGAAGACGGCCGTATCCAGTTTGTGCCGAAACAATACGAAAACATGTACTTCTCCTGGATGCGTGACATTCAGGATTGGTGCATTTCCCGACAGCTCTGGTGGGGCCATCGCATTCCGGCCTGGTACGACGCCGAAGGCAATATCTATGTCGGCCGCAGCGAAGAAGAAGTGCGGGAGAAATACAACCTGCCAAGCAACATGACACTAAAACAGGACGACGACGTACTCGATACCTGGTTCAGCTCCGCGCTGTGGACGTTCGGCACACTCGGTTGGCCAGAGATCACGGAGCGCCTGAAGACCTTCCATCCCACGGATGTTCTGGTCACCGGCTTTGACATCATTTTCTTCTGGGTTGCCCGCATGATCATGATGACCATGCATGTCATGAAGAACGATGACGGCAGCCCGCAGGTCCCCTTCAAGACAGTGTATGTGACCGGTCTGATACGGGATGAGCAAGGCGATAAGATGTCCAAATCCAAGGGCAACGTTATCGACCCGCTGGACATGATTGATGGCATCGGCCTCACTGACCTGCTCGAGAAGCGCACCGGCAATCTGATGCAGCCAAAGCTTGCACAGAAGATCAGCAAACGCACCCAAAAAGAGTTTCCCGAAGGCATTGCCGCTCATGGCACCGACGCCCTGCGTTTTACCCTGGCCGCCATGGCCACCACCGGTCGTGACATCAACTGGGATATGAATCGCCTGGAAGG
Organism: Marinobacter sp.; assembly: GCA_041688195.1. Classification (GTDB taxonomy): domain Bacteria; phylum Pseudomonadota; class Gammaproteobacteria; order Pseudomonadales; family Oleiphilaceae; genus Marinobacter. The sequence goes on along the minus strand of JBDNIR010000014.1, from coordinate 1,966 downwards.
TTACCGAAACTTCTGCAACAAGCTTTGGAACGCCGCCCGCTATGTCCTGATGAATACCGAAGGCGAAGACTGTGGCGTGAACGATGAGCCAGTGGAGCTATCGTTAGCGGATCGCTGGATCGTCAGTGAATTGCAACAGTGCGAACAGGATGTCATCCGTCATCTCGACCAGTACCGGTTTGATCTGGCCGCCTACGCTCTGTACGAATTTATCTGGAATGAATACTGCGACTGGTATCTGGAACTCTCCAAGCCCTCTCTGAACAACGAAAAAACCAGCGATGAAGCCAAGCGCGGTACCCGTCGAACTCTGGTCCGTGTACTCGAAACAGTGCTGCGGCTGTCTCATCCGATCATGCCATTCATTACTGAAGAGATCTGGCAGCGTATTGCACCGCTGGCTGGTAAGCAGGGCGATAGCATTATGCTTCAGCCATTCCCCGCGCCGGACGCGAGCCGCCGCGACACCAGCGCGAGTGCCGATATTGAGTGGGTGAAAGGCGTGATCGTAGCGGTGCGAAATATCCGCGGCGAGATGAACATCTCCCCCGCCCGGAAAATCCCGGTGCTGCTGCGTGGCCAGAATCAGGACGACCAGCGTCGGATGACAGAGAACCGCCAATTCCTGAGCTCGCTGGCGAAACTGGACAGTATTGACTGGCTGACCGACGGCGAAGCCCCCATGTCAGCTACCCAGTTGGTCGGCAACACCGAGGTATTGGTCCCCATGGCCGGGCTGATCGACAAGCAAGCCGAGCTGACTCGTCTCGACAAGGAACTGGATCGACTGAATAAGGAAATCGCCCGCCTGCAAGGCAAGCTCAACAATGAAAAATTCACCGCCAAAGCGCCAGCTGAGGTGGTAGAGAAAGAACAGGAAAAACTCCGTGATGCCAAGGGCGCCCTCAGGCGCCTCGGAGACCAGCGGAAATCCATAGAGGCCATGTGAGATGGCCAATGACTGCCTGATATTGGGCGCCGGCTCCCTGGGCCGGCTCTGGGCAGCCTGCCTGGCCCCGGGCGCGGCTGCCTTTGTGCCCCGTCCGGGGCAATTGCCATCAACCCGCTGTGATTACCTGCTCCAGACTTTGCAGGGTTCATCAGTCAAGGTGTCAGTGCCGTGGCAGTCACTACCTGTGCCCTTCACACCCACCGCGCTGTTGGTCACTACCAAGGCTATGCACGCATTGCCTGCATTAACGAACATTAGTGCTGCGCTGCCAGAAGCCACACCCATCGTGTTATTCCAGAACGGCCTGGGCAGCCAGCAGGCAGTGGCCACAGCTTTCCCGGAACGCCCCATCCTCGCCGCCACGACCACCGACGGCGCCAACCGGCCACACCCGGATATCGTCGTGCACGCAGGACGCGGCACCACTTGGGTCGGGGGTTTGAATGCCGCTGGCAGAAAGGCGCTGACACCAGTGGTAGAGCTTCTGCTCAGCAGCCATCTCCGGATCGAAGCAACGGCCGATATCGCCTGGAGGCTCTGGCAGAAACTGGTTATCAATGCAGGTATCAATCCCTTTACCGCCCTGCTCAACTGTCCGAACGGGCAGCTTCTGGCGCACCCTTTCTTTCTTCAGCATATCGATGCAGTCTGCGAGGAACTTGCCCTCTTAATGAATCATGAGGGTATGCTAACGGATGCAAAAAAGCTGAGAGCCGATATCGAGGCGGTGGCTCGGGCAACAGCCCATAACACCTCGTCTATGCGCAGTGATGTGCAAAACGGCCGGGCAACGGAAATTGATTTTATCAACGGCTACGTGGCACAGCGGTGCGAAGCTTTAAATTTTCCGGCTCCAGTGAACCGTATGCTGACCGAACAGGTACATTCCATCACTAACAACCAGCGACGGGGATAAACTATGGGCAATCGCCTCTCGAAGATTTACACCAAAACCGGAGATGACGGCTCAACTGGCCTGGCGGATGGCAGCCGAATTGCCAAGAACGCCCAGCG
>JBDNIR010000125.1:0-9331 GCA_041688195.1 Marinobacter sp. | reverse complement strand
CTTTCAGCTGCTTGCGCTCAAGCTTTGCGGTCAGCGATTCGATAATTTCCGACGTCGCCGTCACACCCACATCGGCCATCAGCAGTGTGGTTTCGATCTCCTCAAGCAGATCTGCGTCCACTGTCTTGCCACCGGTAAGCAGATCAGACAGGCCGGATGTCAGGTTTGCGCGGGTCTTGCCAAGACCACTGCGAATACGCTGGAACACACTAACCGCTGGTTCCGGCTCTGGAACTGGCTCAGGCGGCGAGACGGGCGCCGTTGGCTTTTCGACAAGCTCCGGCTCAGCCTCAGCAGGCTGCTCCGCTACTGCCTCCGGCGGGGCCTTCTGTAAAGGTTCGGCCAGCTCATCCTGCCGATCTTCGGCTGGCTGCGATTCGGGTTTACGCTGCGGGACTGGGGCTGGACGGGGCACGCGCTTGCGGTTGCTGGCGATATCCAGAACAAACATCAGTGCCAACAGCACCAATACGCCAATTGTGATCCATTCTGCCATCATGATTACTTACTCGTTCTCGAGGTTGAAAAAGTTGAACGGGTGAAACGCATTACCAGCCGGGAGCCCTGAAAACGAAGCCGCGCGCCAACCTGGTAAAAAGAAAACGGTCATTCTATCGATCCCGGGTGGCACCGTCCAAACCTGCGCCTTATGGCGCGCAGTCTTTTCCGTTACCATCCGTGCATTCAGAACCCAGAACCAATCCGGAGCCTATGCCCCATGGGCCACAAGAAAACCACCCTGCAACGCCCCCGGCAAACACCGTCAACCGGCGAACTTCGCATTATCGGCGGTGACTGGCGCAGCCGAAAGCTTACCTTCCCGAACGCTGGTGGCGTACGCCCGACACCGGCCCGCACCCGCGAAACCCTGTTTAACTGGCTGAACTTCCATCTGACAGGCAGCCACTGCCTCGACCTGTTTGCGGGCAGCGGGGCGCTGGGGCTGGAAGCGCTGTCACGGGGTGCCGCTGACGCCACGCTGGTGGATCATACGCCTGCGCTGGCCAAAGCCCTCAAAGATAATCTGCAAGTGCTGAAATCCACCAGGGGCCAGGTGGTATGCCAGTCCGTAGACCAATTTCTTTCCCGGCCCGCAGGCCAGGCGTTCGATATTATTTTCATGGACCCGCCGTTCCGTCAGGGCTGGCTGGAAAAACTGATCCCGCTGATCGCTAGCAACGGCTGGGCAAGGCCTGGTAGCTGGGTTTACGTGGAGCACGAAAGCGAGGCCGCCACTCCCGCTGTGCCTGCCCAGTGGCAATTACATCGCCAAAAAACCGCCGGACAGGTGGCCTATAACCTGTTCCGCATCGCACAAAAAAACCCCACCGAAGTGGGGTTTAGCTGACAGCCTGAATCAGGCAGGTCGCAGCGAGTATGATCTCAGGTGCGCGGCAAAATCCTCAAGGTAGCGGATGCCACTGGCTTCCGCCTCTTTACACCACTCCATCAATGCCTGCAGCTTTTCCTGGGGCTTCACGCCCCGGCGACGCCAGATCGCCTGCAGCTCATGGCTCTTATCGTAGATCTGCCGCAGTACCGGGTTGGTTTCCAGTACCGAATCAAGATGCAGACGGTCGGTCTCGGGAATCAGACTCACCTCCCGGGACAACAGTTTACGAAGCTTGCGATAGCGGGGTTTAATCTGATCTTCCAGCAAGGTTCGCTGCTGCAGCAGAACCGGCTCCATCACCCGCTTGCGATACTGACGCATGATATCAAAACGGTTGTTGGCAATGGCCTGCACGGTTTCGACATCCAGCGCCTGCTTGCCCGGCACCGAGTGCGCAATCGGTCGGTAACCTTTCGGCTTGGCCATACCTAAAAGCTGGAACATGCGGATGTAACCCCAGCCGATATCGACTTCGTACCAGCGACGGGAAAGCTTGGACGAGTTCGGGTAGGTGTGGTGGTTGTTGTGCAGCTCTTCGCCACCGATAAAAATCGCCCAGGGCACGATGTTGCGGGCATTATCGAGGCATTCAAAGTTACGGTAACCGAAATAGTGGCCAATGCCGTTGATCACGCCGGCTGCCCAGACCGGAATCCACATCATCTGCACAGCCCATATCCAGATACCGTGCACGCCAAACAGCGCCAGGTTAATGATTGCCAGCAGCACAATGCCCATGTTGTGGTGCCTGGTGTATACATTGCGCTCAATCCAGTCTTGTGGAGTGCGCTGACCGTAGCGCTCAAGCGTCTCCGGCGTGGCAGCCTCGGCGTATAGTTCGGCGCCTTCGAAGACCACCTTGCGGATGCCTTTGATCATCGGGCTGTGGGGGTCGTTCTCGGTTTCACAGGTAGCGTGGTGCTTCCGGTGGATCGCGGTCCACTCTTTGGTGATAATGCTGGTGGTCAGCCAAAGCCAGAAGCGGAAGAAATGGGACAGCACCGGATGCAGGTCCAGCGAGTTATGCGCGGAATGCCGGTGAAGATAGAGCGTTACACAGATGATGGTGACATGAGTCATGCCAAGGGCTACGAGCACCAACTGTAACACCGAAAGGTCCAGAAGACCGTTATACCACATATACAATTCCCTCAAATTCGGCAGTCCGGCCAATCTGGCCTGCGCTGTCTAGTACTACCACTCTAGCGTACAATTGTTAGCTAAAACAACCGCGTTTCGAAGGTATTTGGTTACGATTTATACTAACCCCCTGGCGCGATTGACAACACGCCCGCAACGGCGACAATCATACACTCCATGTACGCCCTACGGAGCGCCTGACTTGCCCGAACTACCCGAAGTTGAGACTACGCGACGCGGTATAGCGCCCTTTTGCGAAGGGCTGCAGGTCGCCAGCGTCACCGTCCGTGATGGCCGCCTGCGCTGGCCGGTGCCCGCAGACCTGGCCGAGCAAATCACCGGCCACACCATCCTGGCGGTAGAACGGCGCGCCAAATACCTGCTGATGCGCTTCGAACACGGCACTCTTATAGGGCACTTGGGAATGTCCGGCAGCCTGCGGGTCATCACCGACCAGAGCCTGCCTTTGTTGCATGACCACCTCGAAATCGCCATGGCCACCGGCGTACGGTTGCGGTACAACGACCCACGACGCTTCGGCTGCTGGCTCTGGACCACCACCCCGGACACCCACAAACTGCTGGTAGCCCTCGGGCCCGAGCCGCTGGCGGACGACTTTGACGGGCACTATCTATACCGGGCGTCCCGGGGCAAGAAAACACCCATCAAGCACTTTATTATGGATAACCATGTGGTGGTCGGTGTCGGGAATATCTACGCCAACGAAGCGCTCCATAAAGCTGGCGTACACCCTCGCCGGGCCGCCGGGCGTATCAGCCGCGACCGTTACCTGATGCTGGCCCACACCATCCGGGAAACCCTCAGCGCCGCCATACTCATGGGTGGCACCACCCTGCGGGATTTCGTCAACAGCGACGGCAAGCCCGGCTATTTTGCCCAGTCTCTGCTGGTGTATGGCCGGAACGGCGAGCCCTGCGGACAATGCGGCGACACCCTCCGGGAAATCCGCATGAGCCAACGCTCGACAGTCTATTGCGCCCGATGTCAGCGATAACCTTCGGACACCGACACGCCCACCGCCAAGGTTATGGCCGGTTTCCGACTGCTTTTAGTCAAAATTTCGTTTGAAAATACGCAAATATGATTCATAGTTAACAAAGTGTCCGCACTGATCCGCTACACTTTATTAGTTAAATTTAATTCCACGCAGCAGATCGGCGGCGAAAACAATCAGGAGAAATCAGCTATGCCCGCAAAGCTTTCACGAATCCTTACGACAACCGTGGCGGTGTGCCTGATGGCTTTCGCTTCCCTTGGCCACGCCCAGGCAGTTGACGAATCCCCCTCGGCACTGGCCATGACCGGTGATGCACTGCTGGCCCGCCCGGCATTGCTTGTCACCACCATTCTGGGTAGCGCCGTTTATCTTGTTTCCCTGCCATTCTCCCTGTTGGGCGGCAACGCTGAAGAAGCGGGCAAAGTACTGGTGGTCGGCCCGGCCAAAGCGACATTTGTACGCTGCCTCGGTTGCACCATGAGTGGCCGCAAACAGAAAGCAGTCGCCCAGAACGAGATGTAATTCGGCCGTTCTACAGCACTGGTCCTGCTTGCGCGAAAGACTGAATTGCGGCAGCCTGAAAGCAACATTTATTCAGGCTTTTCGCATTATGGTCAACTGGTCATCCCTCGATACCGTGTTCCTCGACATGGACGGAACACTGCTCGACCTTCACTACGACACCCACTTCTGGCTCGAACACCTGCCCCGGCGCTATGCGGAGTTCAATAACCTGACGCTCGACCAGGCGCGGAACATGATTATTCCGATGATTCAGGCCAAACGTGGCTCCCTCAACTGGTATTGCACCGATTACTGGAGCGACCGACTGTCCATGAACATCAGCGAGTTGAAGGCCGAGGTACGGGACAAAATCGCCTACCGCCCCCATGTGAAGCCGTTTCTGGAAGCGTTATGCACGGCCGGGCTGCGCTCGGTTATCGTCACCAACTGCCACCCTGACCCGCTAGCCCTGAAACTTCATAAAACCGGCCTCAATCACCTGGTGGACGATGTTATCTCCAGCCATAATCTGGGCAAACCCAAGGAAGCACCGGAATTCTGGGCTGACCTGCTCCGAATTCAGCCCCACGACCCAGCCCGCACCCTGATGGTGGACGATAGCTTTCCGGTGCTCGAAAGTGCTGTTTCGGCAGGCATCGGGCAGTGCCTGGCCATCCTGGCGCCGGACAGCCAGATCGCACCACACCGGGCCCACCCCAGCATTCCCTCGATTCATCACTTTGACGAGGTGATATCCCAACTTTTAAAACGCTCCATGCCATCCAACGCGTGAACTGGCTATACTAGACTTACAGGTATGGCAAGCGGGGAGACATGATCTCAACAGCAGAAAGCGATAACAAGGTACGACTCGACAAATGGCTCTGGGCCGCGCGGTTCTTCAAAACCCGCAGCCTGGCCAAAGACGCTATCGAAGGCGGCAAGGTTCACTACAACGATCAGCGCTGCAAACCCGGCAGAGCGGTGGAGCCCGGCGCCAGGCTCAAGCTCCGCCAGGGCTTTCAGGAGCGCACGGTGATTGTCGATGACGTCAGTGACCGCAGGCGCGGCGCTCCCGAGGCCCAGATGCTCTACCACGAGACAGACGACAGCGTTAAGCAACGGGAAGACATGGCCTGGCAACGCAAAACCATGCAGGCTGCCCAGTTGCCCCCGGCCAGGCGTCCATCCAAGAAAGACCGGCGTAACATACAGCGCTTCAAAGACCAGAACGGCATCTGACGCAATCGCGCCAGCGCCACAGAATTTTTTGTCCGAGCCGACGACCAACCGGCCGCGCAGTCATCAGGAGACTCACTTAATGGCGTCCCAGGACCAGTTCCAGCGATTTATCTTTGAGCACAGCCAGGTTCGTGGCGCATGGGTGCAACTGTCCGACAGCTACACCGGCATCACCCAGCAGGCCGACTACCCGGCCAGAGTAAAAGCTCTGCTCGGCCAGACCCTGGCAGCCAGCGTGCTGATGAGCAGCAACCTGAAATTCGAAGGTACCCTGTCCCTGCAGGCCAAAGGCGACGGCCCGGTACGGCTGTTTATGGCCGAATGCAGCCATGACCGTTTCATCCGCGGGCTGGCGCAGTTTGAGGAAGGCGCCGCCAACAGCGACTCGCTGCACGAACTGCTCGGCAAGGGCCAGATGGCCATCACCATCACCCCTGAACAGGGCCAGCGTTACCAGGGCGTAGTGCCCAGGGAGCACGATTCCCTGGCAGAATGTCTTGAAGACTACTTTGCCCGCTCCGAGCAGATCGCCACCAGCCTGATCCTGTTTTCAGACGACACCCGCAGCGCCGGCCTGATGCTGCAACGCCTGCCCGGCGGCACCGAACCGGACGATGACCTGTGGCAACGGGTCAATCATCTGGCCAGCACCGTCAAACCGGAAGAATTACTGGCACTCGACAGTGAGACCATCCTCCACCGGTTATTCCACGAGGAAGAAGTGCGCGTATTCGCCGCCGACCCGGTGGCCTTCCGCTGCAGCTGCTCAGAGAAACGCACACAATCGGCGCTCAATGCCATCGGCCAGGAAGAGTGCTACAGCATTCTCGAAGAGCGCGGCGATATCGAGATGGATTGCCAGTTTTGCCATGCCCAGTACCGCTTTGACCGTAACGATATTGACCGTCTGTTTCTCGGGCATTCGTTGCATTAGTTTACAGGCCGTTCATCACATTAATTGTAATGATAGCTATTTCTTCCACCCGAAAGCCCGGTTGGGTGGATAGGACATTCGTTTTTTTGAGGTGCGTCTGGCATAATTGGCCGCCTGAGAAGACTCAATTGGTCAGTTTTCCGCCAGCTTTTATGCTCTGGGTACCAGGGTAGGTAACCCGGCCTTTGGCGGCTGATACAATTTCCGAAGATACCCTTGGCGAGGTCGAAGTGAGCATCACCTATAATGATCTGAGCACAGCACACTTGGTTGAGCTGGCAATTGAACGCAAAGAAGGCCAACTGGCGGCGAATGGCTCACTGGTCGTCAAGACCGGAAAGCGCACCGGCCGCTCTCCCATGGACAGGTACATCGTCGAGGAACCAAGCACCGCCGACGACATCCAGTGGGGGCCAATTAACCGTCCTTTTGATGCTGGAAAGTTCGATGCGCTGTGGGATCGGGTAGAAGCCTACCTTGTCGAGCAGAATCATTTCGTCTCCCAGGTGCATGTAGGCTCCGACCCGGAACACTACCTGCCGGTGAAAATGACCACCGAAACCGCGTGGCAAAACCTGTTCGGCCGCAACCTCTTTATCCGCCCCGACCCGTTTAACCCGTCAGACAAGCAGGAATGGCAAATCTTCAACGCCGCCAATTTCGAGTGCGTGCCGGAGCGTGACGGCACCAACAGTAACGGCTGTGTGATCATCAACTTTGCCCGCCGCAAAGTTCTGCTGGCAGGCATGCACTACGCCGGCGAAATGAAAAAAGCCATGTTCTCGGTACAGAACTTCCTGCTGCCCGAGAAAGACGTATTGCCGATGCACTGCTCCGCCAACGTGGGTGAAGACGGCGAAACCTGCCTGTTCTTCGGCCTCTCCGGCACCGGCAAGACCACCCTGTCCGCAGACCCGGGTCGCTTCCTGATCGGTGATGACGAACACGGCTGGGGCCCCGGCACCGTGTTTAACATCGAAGGTGGCTGCTACGCCAAGTGCATCGACCTGAGCCAGAAGAACGAGCCCATTATCTGGGACGCGATTCGCTTCGGTGCCATCGTTGAAAACGTCGTGATTGACCCGGAAACCCGCGATCCGGATTACACCGACGTTTCCCTCACCGAAAACTCCCGCTGCGCCTACCCTCTTGAACACGTTGAAAAACGCGTTTTGGAAAACCGCGCCGGTGAGCCGTCACACATCGTATTCCTGACCTGCGACATGACCGGCGTACTGCCACCGGTGTCCGTCCTGAGTAAAGAAGCTGCGGCCTACCACTTCCTGAGTGGCTACACCGCACTGGTTGGCTCCACGGAAATGGGATCGTCCTCCAAGCTGAAAGCCACCTTCTCCACCTGCTTCGGCGCACCCTTCTTCCCACGCGCTGCCGGCGTATACGCCGAGCTCCTGATGAAGCGCATGGACGAATTCGGCAGCCGGGTATTCCTGGTCAACACCGGCTGGACCGGCGGCCCCCACAGCAAAGGTGAGCGATTCAGCATCCCCACCACCCGTGGCATCATCAGCGCCATCCAGAACGGTGACCTGGACGACACCGAAACAGAACACCTGCCAACGCTGAACCTCGATGTACCCGTCAACGTTCCCGACGTCGACAGCAAGCTGCTGAACCCACGGAACACCTGGGCCAGCACCGAAGAGTACGACGCCAAGGCAAAAGAGCTGATCAGCCAGTTTGTTGAGAACTTCAAAAAGTTTGATGTCTCCGACGCCATCGTAGAGGCTGGCCCGAAAGCCTGAGCCCAAACGACTGAAAAAGCGCCCTGCTGAAAAGCACGGCGCTTTTTTTGTAGCTGACGAAAACTGTAAAGCCATTGGATGGTCGTTGGTTACTGTGCCGGGCGCACAAAAAAAGCCCGGCGCTTGCCGGGCTTGGAAGCAATAACGCTCTGAATCAGGCGTTTTTTAACGTCGCCATATCAATCACGAAGCGATACTTCACGTCACCCTTTTTCATGCGCTCGTAGGCTTCGTTGATATTCTTGATATCGAGCATTTCAATATCACAGCTAATGTCATGCTCAGCGCAGAAATCCAGCACTTCCTGGGTTTCCGGCATGCCACCAATCAGCGCGGGGTCAATCGGCTCCAGAAGGCCCACCAGAATGTGGGTGCCGTCATGGCCGAGGCCGCCCATCCCGATGACACCCACCTTGTCACCCTTTTTGACACCATAATACCGCAGTGGTGAATAGGTGGTAATGCCGGCACAGAGGAGCGGTGCAGCGGCGGCGGGGTCCAGCTTCTCCGGTATCCTGACTACGAAACGCTCGCTGACAACTACGTTGTCTGAATAGCCGCCAAAGGTGACGGATTGATCGTAACGATCTTCGCCATTGTAGGTGCCGGCGGTCGAAACTAAACGGTGCGACGCCTGATTCCGCAGATTGTGCGGCGTATGCTTTTGTGTTTGCCATGTTTGTCGCTGCTCCTTTATGGATGTTACGTCAGGTGAAAAGTAATAATTCTTACCCTAGCAGCTCATGTGCCTTTGATGGGTCAGCGATTGTCCTTACGCTGAGATGCCAAGATCAGCTCTCAACCCCGGGATACCCGGCTATTTGTGAGACCCGTACCTCAAAGTGACACGGACAAATGGCTAACAAAGCGCTTCCAACATTGACAGCTCACCCCCACACGCTATACCAGTACGTAAGCAGGTCATTTGGGACCCTGCGAAATTCAAAGGAGTTACTCATGCGTAAACCAGAACTTGCCAGTGCGATTGCCGACGAAACCGGCCTGAGCCGCGATAAAGCCAGTGAGATTATCACCGCCTTCACGGACCAGGTGTCCGCTGCCGCTGCCCGGGGCGACGACGTCACTCTGATTGGGTTTGGCACCTTCAACGTCCGGAAGCGGGAAGCCCGCAGCGGTCGCAATCCCCAGACCGGAGCGCCGATCCAGATCGCCGCCAGCCGCACTGTCGGCTTCAAGGCAGGTAAAGCTCTGAAAGACGCCGTCAAGTAACGGCTGACCATGCCCAGGCAACGTTGCCCGCACAGAGGGTGTGCAGGACAACTCCAGGCAAGGGTCGGCTGGTGACCGGGACATGCTTGCCAGCCGAGAGGATATTG
>JBDNIR010000540.1:0-3018 GCA_041688195.1 Marinobacter sp. | reverse complement strand
GCACTGCTGGAGTTCGAAGCGGTGTCCGAACAGGTCATGGAAGACGCTATGGGCCTGTTTGAGCAGTGCATGGAGAACGGCTGGGTACTGGACGGCGTGATCAGTCAGAGCGAAACCCAGGCCAGAAACCTGTGGCAGCTTCGTGAACGCATCTCGGAATCCATCGCGCCCCGCACCCCCTACAAGAACGACTTGTCCGTCGTGGTATCAAAAGTGCCCGGCTTCCTGCAGGAAATCGACGCGGTGGTAACTGAACACTATCCGGATTTCGAGATCATCTGGTTCGGCCACATCGGCGACGGCAACCTGCACCTGAACATTCTCAAGCCGGATGACCTTGCAAAGGAAGACTTCTTCGAGAAGTGCAAGGAGGTGAATACCTGGGTGTTCGACATCGTCAAACGCTACCAGGGCAGTGTGTCGGCCGAACATGGCGTGGGTATGACCAAGAAAGACTACCTGCACTACACCCGCAGCGAGGAAGAGATTGCCTACATGCGGGCGATAAAGCTGGTGTTTGACCCCAATCGGGTGATCAACCCGGGCAAGATCTTCGACTGAGATCACGCAACCGTAATTTTTGAGACATAACGGCCCCTGATACGTATTAAATCAGAAGCTCTTTAAGTGCGAGTGAGCGGAATGGTGTTGCCAAGACACAAGCCCGCTGGTTCGTCTGTCCGTTATTAAGTCAGAATTGTCATAGTAGTCTGACTTGAGAATCTCAAGAGGCGGTTGCCGTGGTGGAACATCTCCCATGCGATGAAGGTGTCCGGTTGCTCCTGACCCCCAACCGTTCACTCAGTTGGCAGGGTAGTGTGCGGGTATGGCTCGCACTGTGTGGAGTGTCGGTGATGATCGTCGCCCTGATGATCTGGCTCGGGGCCTGGGTAGTGCTTCCTTTTGCGGGCCTGGAGCTAGCGGCAGTCGGAGCCGGGCTTTACTACACCGCCCGCAAGTGCCGCCAGCAGGAAGTGCTGGAGATAGTCGGCGACAACCTGCGCTTGGAAAAAGGTCGGTACCGTAAGGAAGCCGAGTGGGAAATGCCTCGGCGCTACCTGCGTGTACAAATCGACGTGCCTCGCCACCCCTGGACTCCCCAGAAATTCTTCCTCGCTTACCGAGGCACAGAGGTTTCCCTGGCCAGTTTTCTCAACGTAGATGACTCTAAGAAACTGCTCGGTATTTTGGAGAGAGAAGGTCTACTGATTGAACGGCGGGCGTATGAATATCCCGGATTCTGGTTCTGAAGCTGCAAAATTCTCCTGTCTGGCGTTACTATGATTCAATGAAAAATCACATCGTAGTTCTCACTGGCGCCGGCATCAGCGCGCCGGCTCCAGTGAGGTCATTCATCTGCATGGCGAGCTTCTGCTGATTGTCGGCACCTCCCTTCAGGTCTACCCCGCCAACGTGTCCCGGGCCCGGGTGATTCGTAAGGGAGCTTGTGAGGGTGTCGCAGAATGGATTAGCTGGCTTGCCAGGAAAGACCTTACCTATTAAAGTTCAGCATCACCCGTTCGACACTGATGTCGATATAAACGCAAAAAGGACTTTGAAATGAGTGAAATTCTTCTCTGCAACCAGTCATTGAATGCTCAAGCCCTCCAAAATCACTGCGGCATCAACCTTGATCAACTATCAGCTTTGAGTTGTGAGGCACCCTCGTTGGCGGCTGCCAATACGCCTTACCTTATTGGTGATGATCATTCCGGTACAGGCCGGGGAGTTTGTGATCAGCTTGCTCCCGCGCATGTAGCCCGTCTATGCCCATCGCATAGGTGGCTTCGCTGGTTCTGTGAAGGACTATCAAGCAGCATTGATGGAATATCGTCATGCGGTGAAGTCCAGATCACCCATGAGAGCGGCCATGAAGCAGAAGGCGTATGCAGCTTTCCACAAAATGCAAGGTCAGTTTCGCAATGAGCTAAACGCGGTCACGTCTCAAGTAAAGGCTCGTCGCGGCACCGCGCTCACCAGCGCTGAACGTGCTACCAATATTGCGCGAAGCAGCCGAAACACAGCCAAGCTCAATGTGAGCAGCCATGTTCAGGCAAATAACCTTGTGAAGTTAAGCCAGCACGCCAAGTTTCTGGGCAACGGGCTTGCGGTAATCGACTTTGGTGGTCGTGTTGGCAATGTTCATAACAGCTATCGAGCAGACGGGAACTGGGAGAGGGATTTGTTTATTGAATCCAGCAGCTTCGCTGCTAGTGCTGTGACGGGTACAGCTGTAGTAAACACAGGGAGCGCGGCACTGGGGTTTCTTATGGTTGCAACACCTGTTGGGTGGGTAGGTTTAATAATTGGTGGATTAGCTGTTGCCGGTATCGCCGCTGCGGCATCAATTGGTATGAATAGTGCGGTCAAAGAAAATAGCGGCGGTTGGTATGATTCAATCATGAATTTCTTGGGTGCAGAATGAGCACATTTTCAACGCTTTTGGCTTTCATATGTATTTTTATGTTTGTGGCTTGCGTGCTTTATGTCGTATTCGGCCAAGTCACTGTCCGAAAACTCAGGAAAAATCCAAACACCAAGGGTGCGCTCGGTTTGGAATATGTTAGTGGTTGGGACATTATTAATGTCGCCCAAGCTCTAGCAATTCCACGATCATGGAGTCGCAGATTGAACAGGAGCCAATTGCCCTCCATATACGCAAACTCAGAATTGCTGTTTGAACATACCAGTAAATTTGACCGTCTGCTTGGGACGGTTTTTTACTGGCTATTAATGATATCGGGGCTTGCGGGTGCGCTTTTGGTGCTTCTCAGCTCATTTGGCCTAGTTTCAGGGGTGAAGAGTTAGTTGAAGTAGGTGGCCGATGCCGAAAATTGTCAAGCTAGAGGGAAACAGCTCCCCTCGGCCCTCCGGCTTCGGGTCGCCGCGAAGCCAATAATGCGGCCCCATGCTATGTTTTCATCTACACTGCGACCATCCTCAATACCCGCGACCTAATCCCAAAGGCAGTACATGACCAAGCAATCACCGGCCAAAAAGAACACCCGAACGTTCGAG